>DAOTZP010000371.1:0-5643 GCA_034434265.1 Anaerolineales bacterium
GATATGACGCGCATGTCACGCTGAGCGAAGCGAAGAGTCTCTATATTGGCGCGGAGATTCTTCGCGTCTTCGGCGCTCAGAATGACAAAGCCATAAAAAAATAGACGCGCCCCCTGCGCGTCTATTCGTTGGGAAAGTAATGTTATTTCGCTTTGATGGCGATGGTCTTCGGTTTGACCGCTTCTGCTTTCGGCAAGGTGATGGTCAGCACGCCATTCTCAAAATCGGCTTTCGCCTTGTCGGTCTGCACATCGGTCGGGAGCATAATCGTCCGCTCGAATTGGCCAAAGCGATTCTCGCGGATATGCCAGGTGGCTTCCTTCTTCTCATTTGCAGCTTTGAACTCGCCGCGCAGAGTAAGGACTTCACCCGTCACGGAAATTTGCACATCTTCCGCCTTAAGACCGGGCAGGGAAGCTCGTACCACCACCTCGTCGTCAGTCTGGTACAGGTCAATGGCAGGGATGACGGAGGAAATGCCGCTCCCGCTAATCGGGCGGGTGAACGCGTCATCGAACAACCGGTTCATCGCCTCGCGCAGAGTCATCATTTCACGCGCGGGTTCCCAAATAGAAAGATTGGACATAGGTACCTCCTTTAACTGATTGATGTGTTTCAGACTTACGCCCTTAATGTAAATCACAAATATATGAAAAATATAGAAGGAATTTTAATAAATCGTAAGAATTTTTCGCCGCAAGAGTCGCGCCAAGAAATATAAAGCAATGGGCATTTTCGGCGGGATGCAGGCATCCGTTCCTGTCCGTTGACAACCATCCGCGCCGTCACCCCCTCCCGCGCAAAGCATCCGCGCCAGAATCCGCTAACAGCCCATCCGCTATCCGCTCCCTATCCGCTGATAACCCCCGCAAAGCCCCTGAATCAGAGTCCGCTTGCAATTACATCCATCGCGGGCGAATCTCCACTCTCACATGCGATATAATAACGCGAGGAGATAGTCATGACCCTTGTAGAACAAATTCAACAACAGGTTACCCAACTCCCGCCTGACAAGCAAAGGGAAGTGCTTGATTTTATTGTCTTTTTGCAGGAAAGACTTCGCGCCATTCACATTACGCCCAATGAGACGGAAAGAAAAGACCAACTACGAAAAGCCTTTGCCAAACTGGCGGAACTGGGAACATTTTCCGGGATTGCCGACCCCGTTGAATGGCAAAGGCAAATCCGCAAAGATAGACCTGTGCCCGGCAGGGAAGGATGATGTTTTTAGCCGACAGCAATCTCGTCGTTTATGCCGCTTCGGGAAAGTATCCCGAATTGGTCGCCTGGTTTGTGGATAATAAAGTTTTCGTCTCCGCCGTCAGCATGGTGGAGACGTTTGGTTATCACAAACTCCAGCCGCAGGAAAAAGAGGCTTTGGAATCCATCTTTTCAGGTTTGACCGTTTTATACCCAACGCCCGAAATTTTCGAAATTGCCATTGAGTTACGCCAGCAACATGCCATGTCATTGGAGGACGTAATTGTCGCTGCCACCGCGCTTCATCACGACTTGACTCTTGCCACACGCAACGCCAAAGACTTTGCGTGGATAAAATCCTTATCCACAATCAACCCGATAGACGAATAACATAAACGCCCCCCTCCCGCGCGAAGCGTCCGCGCCGGAGTCCACTGACAGCCTTGCGGAGGATGAATTATGAAAGATGAAGGATGAGTTGAAATTCGTTTACACCGCACCTGCGGTGGGTGCAGGTGTTCGTGATTGAAAATTCGTGGATGGTTTCCCCCCATTCGCGGACGGTTTGTGATTGAAAATTCGTGGATGGTCTCCCCCCATTCGCGGACGGTTTGCCATCCGCCGGGGCTGAAGCCCCTGCTCATGGCATGGAAATCCGCTCAAGCGGATTCGGAGTCGGCAGCCTCGTTGTTGAAACACGGAGACACGGAAACGCGGAGTTTTTTTATCCCCCGCCGCGCCCCCGTCTGCCCGCAAAATAAACCCGCAAACGGCGCTTATCTTACTTCGTTTATTCGTGATTAAAAATTCGTGGACGGCAGCCGCCCCCCTCCCGCGCGAAGCGTCCGCGCCGGAGTCCGCTTGCAATCTCTCTTCGCATAAAAGCGGAAGCGTTCGAGCGGGCTTCGGGGATATTTCGCTCACGCTGCCATTGCCGGGATTCGTTGATATAAAAATTCCTCCACGTTCATGGATTGACTGGCATGTTCAATCGTAATGCTGACCACGCGCCCTTGAGCGTCAAGGTCGAGGTAGACGTTTTCGTTCAATTCCTGCGTTTCCACAGGCGGAGTATTTGAAAATTCCAGTAAAGTGGTATCGGTATCCGCAAAATATTTAACTCGCATGGCTTACTCCTTAAAGTTCCTGTCAAAAAAAGCGTTGTGAACGGTCTCGCCGTCTTCCAGCAAAATGACGCGCAGCGCGCGATTTTCCATTTCCGCAATTCGCACCCACTTGCGGATTCGTCCGTCCTTTTGACGTTCTTCGCGCAAGGGATTTTTGACGACCTGCTCAATCCATTCATCTTTGATTGGAGCGCGGTCGGGTCGCCGGCGGGTGTACTGGAAATATTGCGTTGTTTTCATTTTCTAAATTATAGCAGACCTGCCTCACATCCGCGCCTGCCCGCCCCAGAGTCCGCTTATAATTGCCCCATCACAACGCGCTTGGCGGAGGATTGGTATGCGAAAACTTCGGCTTATCCTGCTTCTTGTCGTTTTGCTCGTCCCGACTGCGGCTCATGCCCAAACGCCCGAGCCGCCCACCCCGACCCCTATGTTCTGTCCGCCGGGCATGGCGGATTTTTGCGAGTGGGGCGTAAACGCCAAAAATTCTTACGGATGGCTGGGGCTTGTCTTGGCGCTGGTTTTGGGCGGCGTTATATTTTGGACGGTCAGCTATGTCAAAGAAGCGCTTGGCGCATGGAATAAAGATAACGTCTTCAACCAAAAGCTATCCGGGGAGTTTAAGCGCGCCGGGAAGAGATATTTGGAAAACGCCAACGCCCACTATAGCAAGCATAAATTTCAAACCACAACCTATCAAGATAGAGGCGGGGCGGATTTAACCCTCGACGACGTTTACATAGAAGTGTTTCTTTCTTCCCCCAATCTGGAGGAAAAAGACTCCCCGCGGAAAGGAAAAGAAGCGGACGGCGATATTCGGTTGGAACGCCTCGAATCCGCCCAGCCGGTCACCTTAACGAAAGCCCTGCAAAAACTGAAGAAGAAAAAACTGGCAATTGAGGGCAAGGCTGGCTCGGGGAAAAGCACTTTGTTGCAGTGGGCTTTTATTACTTGCGCCCGCAGCAACCTGGGGGCAAAACTGACTCCCGAGCAGGCGGCGTTTGTTAAAGTTTTCGGGTTTAAAAAAGCCCCGTTTCCAATTTTCATCCCTCTCAGAGCCTACAATCACGATTGTACGCGCAAAAAAATAACGCGCACGGCGGATTCGCTGCTGCAATTTGCCGCGGATTATCTTTGCGAGCAATTCCAGCACATTGACCGCGTTCTTGGACGCAATTTTATCGAAAAGATTCTAAAGCAGCCCTGCATCCTCATGTTTGACGGGATGGACGAGGTGGACTTTAGAGACGTGCCGATGGTCGCCGGCGCGGTGGAGCAAATGATTTTAAATTGCGAACCGCAAAACCAGAACCTGTACGCGCTGATTACGGCGCGGCCCACCCCCAAAGCGTCCGAAGCGATTGCGCGCATGAGCGGATTTGAACATTTGAAGGTGGAAAATATTAATTCCGAACAGCGCGATAAAATTATCCGCAGATGGTTTTTGCGGAAACTGGGCGGGGACGAAATTGAAGCCAGGCGGCAGGCGGATTCCTTGATTGCGCGCATCGATTCGGCTCCCGCGCAAGTGCAAAAGATGGCTGTCACGCCTTTGATGACCACCGTTTTTTGCGACGTTGGCAGCCGACGCCCCTTGCCGCAAATGCGGGCGGAACTGTACAAGGAAATGGTCGCCGTTTTGGTGGAAGAAGCGCGATTCAAGAACGACGACGCGGGAAAAGAATTGCAGGAAAGTTTTGGCGGCTTTTCCAAGACAATGCGCTTTAGCCTGATGGCGATGATTGCGTTTGAGATGCAGCAAAGAGCCGTAAATTCCATGTTCGCGGACGAACTGGCGGATTTGATTTCGAAGAATTATGAAGGCGAAGAAAAATTCACCAAACAACGCGCGAACGAATTTTTGGCTGCCGTACAAGAACGGGGCGGGCTGCTGGAGTCCATGCAAAACGGCGAGTATGGTTTCTTGACGCATGATACGCTGCGCGAATATTTGGCGGGACAGTATTTGGCGGACGAAAAGGAAAGCGAATGGGGGGCGATACTCTCAAAACGGGTTTTTGACGACAACTGGATGGAAACCATTCGCTTAACGGCGGGCTACTTGTCCATTGGCGGCAAACAGGCAAAGCCGAACGAGTTTATCCGCCAAATTATGTCTCTCGGCGAAAGCGCCGAACAACGCGCGCGCGCAACGTATGTGGCGGCTTTGGCAATGTCGGATATGGATAAAGACAGCCGCAAAGGGGAGACCCTCAAAAGGCTTTACGAACAAATTATTCCTCTGTTGTTTGAAGAATCCTCCATGTCCCCGGACGTGAAATTTCGCTACAACCTCGGCATTGCCCTTGCCGAAATCGGCGACCCGCGCTTTGCGGAGGACAAGGAACTCAAAGCCATCCCGCCGTCTTGGGCGGACATTCCCGCCGGGGACTTTATGATGGGAACAAGCGACGAAGACGAGAAAATGATAAAAGAGCAGGGAGCGAAAGCATGGGACAACGAAAAGCCCGCGCACAAGGTCGTTCTATCGGCATACCGCATTGGCAAATATCCGGTGACCAACGCCGAGTTTCGCTGCTTTGTGGAGGCGGGCGGCTACCGGAAGGAAAACTGGAAGCGATGGTGGAGCCCGGATGGGCGCGGATGGCTGCAAGGCGAAAACTCGGAGTTTCGCCACGTATCTGACGAAGATATGCGAAGGCGGTTGGTTGAATGGGCAAAAAGCAAAAGCCGCGAGCGCCCGCAATTTTGGGACGACCCAAAGTGGAGCGCGGCAAACCTGCCCGTCGTGGGCGTGACATGGTACGAAGCCGAAGCCTACTGCAACTGGCTGACCGAGGTCCTCAGGCGCGGCGGCATCCTTGCGGAAAATCAAATCATCCGCCTGCCGACCGAAGCGGAATGGGAACGCGCCGCGCGCGGACCGAAGAACTTCATCTGGGCTTGGGGGAATACTTGGGACGCAAGCAAAGCCAATACGGATGATAAAGACGGAGCCCGTCTTAACGTTACTTCCCCCGTTGGCATGTATCCGCTTGGCGCAAGCGGATATGGCGCGATGGATATGATAGGCAACGTCTGGGAGTGGTGTTTGGATTGGTACAACGAAAAAGAATATAAGGAACGCGCTGGAAAGGAGGTGAAAGACCCATGCGGAAAGGATGGCGGAGATGCCCGCGTGTTGCGCGGCGGTTCGTGGAACGACTTTCGAAACTACGCGCGTTGTTCGTCCCGACTCAGGGACGATCCCGTCAACTTCGACCTCAATGCCGGCTTTCGCGTGGTTTGCTCCCCATCATCGCCTCTGCGCTCTGAATCTCTGTAATCTGAATCTCTGAGGGGGGTCTGGGGGGGG
>DAOTZP010000372.1:0-4007 GCA_034434265.1 Anaerolineales bacterium
CAAGTTCAACATCCGCATGGATAAGCGCCACCAAAAAGCGAACTGGGGCGCGCGCCCGCTGACCAAAGAGCAAATCCATTACGCGCGGCTCGATACGCATTACCTGTTTCAACTGCGCGACATGCTGGAAAAAGAATTAATCGAATCCGGCAGACTTGATTTGGCAAAGGAGGATTTTGCGCGCGCCTGCTTTGTCGAGGATGTCAAACAGCGCGTGAACGGCGGCGCCTGGGAGCGATTCTCCGCCCGCAAAGATTTATCCACCCGCGACCTGACCATCCTCGCGCATTTGTGCAAATGGCGGGATAAGGAAGCCGAGCGCTTAAGCCGCCCGCCGTATAAAGTCATCATGGATGATTTGCTCATCGCGCTTGCCAAAGCGCCGCCCGAACACGAAGTAGATTTATCCGCCGCGGGGTTGAGCGAGCGTCAAATTCGCATTTGGGGCGCGGCGCTCTTAAAAGTAGTTCAGCGGGGGGCATCCGCTCCGCTGGTTGCGCGCAAACCGCAAGAGGTGAAGCCTGACGCGTATTTGCGCCGCATGGAAAAACTGAAAGCGTGGCGTAAAAAAATCGGAATGGAAATGAAAGTTGAATCGGATGTCATCCTGCCAAAGCCATACCTCGCGCCATTGTGCGAAAATCCGCCGCAAACGTTGGATGAGTTGCGCGAATTGATGAAAGACTCCCCCGCGCGGTTTGAGCGATACGGCGGGCAAATTTTCACGTTGCTTGGAGGCAAACATGAAAATTAATTTTCACGGCGCGGCGCATACGGTGACGGGCAGCCAGCATTTGCTGGAAATTAACGGCGCAAAACTGCTGCTCGATTGCGGCATGTATCAAGGCAAACGCGCTGAATCTTACGCGCGTAATTGGAACTTCCAATACAACCCGCGCAGCGTGGACGCGGTGATTCTCTCGCACGCGCACATTGACCATTCGGGCAATTTGCCCAACCTCGTCAAACAAGGGTTTGAAAAAAACATCTACGCCACCCCCGCCACAGCGGAGCTGGCGGCTCTCATGGTTGCTGATTCCGGGCGCATTCAAGAATCGGACGCGGAATTTGTCAGCAAAAAACGCGCCGAACGCGGCGAGCCGCCCGTCCAGCCTTTATACACCCGGCAGGACGCGGACAAAGTGGCGGATATGTTTGCGCCGAAACAATGCGGTGAGCCGTTTGAACCCATCCCCGGCGTCATCGCGCAATTTTACGAAGCGGGTCACATCCTTGGCTCGGCAGGCGTTTCATTGGATATCGAAGAGAAGGGCAAAAAATTCCGCTTGTGGTTTTCGGGCGATATTGGCAGAAACAATCTGCCCTTGCTGCGCGACCCCGAACTGCCCGACCGCGCCGATTATTTGATTATGGAATCCACTTATGGCGACAAAAGCCACGCCGACCCTGAAAAAGCGTTCGAGGAGTTTAAGCAAGTCGCCAAACGGACGTTGGAACGCGGCGGAAAGTTGATTGTCCCCGCCTTTGCAGTCGGGCGCACGCAGGAGATTGTCTTGTACTTAAATCAACTCATGCACGAAAACGAAATTCCCCACGCACCCGTGTTTGTGGACAGCCCGCTGGCGGTGAACGCTTCGAGCGTCTTCCGCAATCATCCTGAATGTTACGATGACGAAACCCGCCAATTTGTGCAGGAAGCGCGTCACCCCGCGCTGGATTTCAAGATGTTGAAATATATTCACTCCGTTGAAGAATCCAAAGAACTGAACGAACGCAAAGAACCGATGGTGATTATCTCCGCTTCGGGCATGGCGGAAAACGGGCGCATTGTCCATCACATCCGCAACAATATTGAAAATAAAAAGAATACCGTTTGCATTGTCTCATGGCAGGCGCCGGACACATTGGGGCGCAGGTTGGCAGACCGCGAGCCGCAGGTCAAAATTTTTGACCAAGTGTATGAACGCAAATGCGATGTCGCCACCATCGGCGGGCTTTCCGGTCACGCCGGGCAGGATTTGCTCAAACAATATGCCTTGAATCTAACAGGCTCTGTCAAGCATGTTTTCCTTGTGCATGGCGAAGAAAAACAAGCCATGACATTAAAAGGTCTTTTGAATGACGGCGGTTTGCAAAATGTTCATTACCCAAACCTGCACGAAAGTTTTGAATTGTAAACGTTTTCGGTTATAATTCCCGCCCGCATTGGAGAGGTGCCAGAGTGGTTGAATGGGACGGTCTCGAAAACCGTTGTGGGCTTCGGTCCACCGAGGGTTCGAATCCCTCCCTCTCCGCAAAAAGCCTGACGGAAGTCGGGCTTTTATTTTTCTATAAAGACCTGACAGGTTTTCTAACAAATTTAATTTGCGGTTTCGTGAAACCTGTCAGGTCTGATAAAGGGTTTCGTTAAGTGGTAAGATTCCGCCAATGAAACTCAACCTTGCCCTTGCACAAATCAACACCAAACTTGGCGATGTGGATGCCAACCTGCAAAAACATTTGGAGTACATCGCGCAGGCAAAATCACAAAAAGCCGACCTGCTCGTCTTCCCCGAACTTTCGCTCACCGGCTACGTCTTGCAGGACCTTGTTGCATCCGTCGCGCATAAGCCAACTGAAGACGACCCCGTCTTCAAACACTTGCTTCACGCCAGCCGCGACCTTGACCTCGTCGTCGGATTCGTGGATGAAGATTCGCGCCACCGGTTTTTTATCGCCAGCGCTTACCTTTCCGCGGGTAAAGTTTTGCATATTCATCATAAAATTTATCTCCCCACTTATGGATTGTTTGACGAAGGCAGATTCTTCGCTTCGGGGGATTCCATCCGCGCCTTTGATACGCGGTTTGGACGCGCGGGCATGTTGATTTGCGAGGACTTCTGGCACGCTTCGCCCCCTTACCTGCTCTGGCTGGACGGCGCGGACTTGATGCTCTTTTCCTCCGCCTCCCCCGGACGCGGACTGAACGACAAAGAGAAACTCGAATCCGCACGCTGGGTGGAACGGGTGACAAAAGCATACGCCAGCATGTTCACGTCTTTTGTCGCGCACGCCAACCGCGTCGGCTACGAAGACGGCTTGCATTTTTGGGGCGGGGCGGTTGCCTTTGACCCCAACGGCGAAGAACTCGCGCACGGACCCTACAACGAGGAGGCGCTCACGTTTGCCCGGCTAGACCTAAATCAATTAAGAAGAACCCGCGCCCGCCTGCCCCTCCTCCGCGACGAGCGCGCGAATTTGGTAATGTCTGAATTACAGAGAATTTTAGGTAAATGATTAACCTTTCCATCAATACAAGCCTTGCACGTCATATCCTGACTGGTTTCATCAAATCCGAAATCACGCGGGTGGGACTTTCCCGCGCGGTGATTGGGCTTTCCGGCGGCTTGGATTCCGCGCTTTCCTGCGCGCTTGCCGTTGAAGCGTTGGGCGCGGAAAATGTCCTCGCTGTGCGAATGCCGTATCGAACCTCCAACCCCGATTCGCTTGCCCACGCCCAACTGCTCATTGACCAACTTGGCGTGCAAAGCAAAACCATCGAAATTACCGACATGGTCGAGCCGCTCTTCAAGCTTGACGCGGACATTTCATCCATGCGCAAAGGCAACATCATGGCGCGCCAGCGGATGATTATCCTTTACGACCAGAGCGAAGCCTTCAAAGGCTTGGTGGTTGGCACAAGCAACAAAACCGAAATCCTTTTGGGGTACAGCACTTTGTTTGGCGATTCCGCAAGCGCGCTCAACCCGATTGGCGATTTATACAAAACCCAAATTCGACAACTTTCCCGCGCCATGAACATCCCCGCGCCGATTATTGACAAGCCCCCCTCAGCCGATTTGTGGGAAGGTCAAACCGACGAAAAAGAACTTGGTTTTACTTATGACGAAGTGGATAAACTTCTCTACCTTCTTGTGGACCAGAGGTACAGCGCGGAAGAAGCCATTGAAGCAGGCTTTGATTCCGCTTTTGTTGAATCCGTCACGCGCCGCATCCGCCGCAATCAATTCAAACGAATGCTCCCGCCCATTGCCAAAGTCAGCAAC
>DAOTZP010000373.1:0-7234 GCA_034434265.1 Anaerolineales bacterium
CTCTTGCGCAAAACCGTAAAAAATAAGGAGAACTCATGAACTTTGTGGACCTTCGTTCTGATACCGTTACCAAGCCCACGCCCGAAATGCGCGAAGCGATGGCGGAAGCCGAAGTTGGCGATGATGTGTATATGGATGACCCTACGGTCAACCGATTGCAGGAAAAAGCCGCCGAAATGCTTGGCAAGGAAGATTCGCTTTTTGTCCCCTCCGGCACAATGGGAAACTTGCTTGCGCTGCTTGTTTATTGCCAGCGCGGCGATGAAGTCATTCTCGGAGACAAGTCTCACATCTATTTGAATGAAGCGGGCGGCTGCGCCGCGCTGGGCGGCATTCACCCGCATCCCATTCCAAATCAAAAAGACGGCACGCTCAAATTGGATGACATTCGCAATGCAATTCAATCCGAGGATGTGCATCACACCATTACGCGGCTTATCTGTTTGGAAAACACGCAAAACGTATGCGGCGGGATTCCGCTTTCGGTGGAATACATGCAGGCGGTGGGACAAATTGCCCGCGAGAATAACCTTTTCTTGCATGTGGATGGCGCGCGGATTTTTAACGCCGCCGCTGCTTTGAACGTCTCCGTGCAAGATTTGGCTGCCCCCGCAGACTCTGTGATGTTTTGTTTAAGCAAAGGCTTGGCTGCGCCCGTTGGCTCAATGCTGGCCGGCTCGAAGAAATTCATCAACCGCGCGCGCCACTTGCGAAAAATGCTCGGCGGCGGAATGAGGCAGGCGGGCGTGCTGGCGGCGGCGGGATTAATTTCATTGGAGAAGATGACAAAGCGGCTTGGCGAGGACCACCTTCGGGCGCGGAAATTGTTCGATGGCTTGCAAAATATTCGCGGGTTGAATCTCGACGCGGCTTCTTCATCCAACATGGTGTATTTTGACCTTGCGGATGAAGTTCCCTTGACCGCCCATCAAATTGCGGAGGAGATGAAAAAGCGCGGCGTGCTGGTGGATTGGGCAGGTCCGCGCCGTTTTCGTCTGGTGACGCATTATTGGGTGGATGATGCCGGTGTGGAAAAAACCGTGCAGGGATTTAAGGAAGTTTTTGCGAAGATGTAAAAATTATCCCTCATCCCTACACCACAGGTTTTTCCCTGTCTGTCAAATTGACCACAATGGCGTTGCTTGCTTTTACAAGGTTTTCGGGCGTAATCATAATTTCTTCGCCCCATTGCCCTGCGCCCGTGCCGAGAATCGGTTCGTTCATCAAGCTGGCTTCGAGGAAGGTGCGAAAGCCTTCGGGCTGCCAGCCAAATGCGGGGATGGAGCCGATGACATAGCCTGTGGTTTCTTTTACAACTTCGGGCGCAGCCATTTGAATATTGCGCGAGCCGATGGCTTTTTTCAGGTTGCCCGAAATGGCGTTCTGGTCGCCGCCGAGCATCACCAGCACGCGCTCGCCCGTATCCACTTGAAAGATGAGCGTTTTCACGGCTTGACGTTCCGGGAAGCCGAGCGCGCGGGCAACGTTTGCCGCGCCTTTTTCTGTTTCAGGCGGAAAACTTTTTGCTTCGTAGGGGATGTTGAGTTTTTCAAGGTGAAGGTGTGCGGGAAGTTTGGTCATATTGTTTTCTCAATTCGATGTTTGTTTTAATTGGGGTTTGTGCAAAATCATGGCTTTTTCAGTCATTGACCTTTGACGTTAAATTTCGGGTGTTTGTTAATTTTTCCGCGAAGCGAGATAAATGCCCGCAAGAATTAAAATGCCGCCGATGACAACAGTCAATGACGGGGTTTCGGCGAGAATGAAAAAGGCAAGAATGGCGGAGCCGATGGGTTCGCCCAGCGTAGTGACAGCCACCAGCGCGGCGGGCATATATTTCAACGCCCAATTATAGGTGGAATGCCCAACGAGTTGCGGAAGCGCGGCGAGTAGAAAAATCCAGCCGTAGGTTTGGGGCGCATACCCCAATGGGGAGTTGCCCGCCGCGAACATGATGATAATGAGCGTGATGGCAGCCATGCCGTACACCAAAAAAATATACGGAATGAGCGACATGCCCGCGCGGAGTTTGCGCCCAATGATGAGGTAGCCCGTCACCGCCCACGCGCCAGCCAATGCGAGAAAGTTTCCCCACATGGCTTGCCCTTGCAGCACATCCGCCAACGCGGCGCAGGTCAGCCCGTTGGACGTCCACGCGCAGGCATCCGCCAGCCCAATGATGCTTCCGCCGAGCAGGGCTAATCCCAGCCCGAAGATTGCAGTCCGCGTCAGTTGTTCTTTCAAAAAAAGCGGGGAAAGCAGCGCCACCCAAAGCGGTCCGGTTGTGACGAAGACAACCGAGCTTGCCACGCTGGTATATTCGAGCGAGGAAATCCATGTGGCAAAATGCAGCGCAAGAAAAATGCCGGAGATGATTCCAAGCATGATTTCATTGCGCGTGAATTTTTGAATTTCGGCGCGGTGTTTGACGAGCGCAACGGGCGCAAGCAGCAGCGCGGCAAAGGTCAGGCGCAACGCGGCGATGACGAGCGAGGGCATTCCGCCGCTTTGTGCGAAGCGAATGAAAATGCTGGATGTGGAAACCGCGAGAATGGCGATGACAATGGCAAAGGGGAGGACGATTTTTGTGCGGGAAGGGGTCATGCGGTTTATGCTTTCTTTCACGAATTTATATAATTTTTGTATAAAAATTATTCAAAATCTTGTCAGTGAATGGGCTTCACGGTAAAATCAAATTATACGTTACAGTATTCAAAAATTAACAAACTCAAGGAGAGACTTATGGCTTTTGAACTTCCCAAACTGGCTTATGCGTATGACGCGCTTGAACCTTACATTGACGCGCGCACGATGGAAATTCACCACACCAAACATCACCAGACGTACATTACCAACTTGAATGGCGCGGTGGAAAAAACCCCCGAACTGGCTGGCAAGTCTTTGGTGGAAATGCTGAGCGATTTGAACGCCGTTCCTGAAAGCGTGCGCGTTGTTGTCCGCAATCATGGCGGCGGAACGTATAATCACAACCTGTTTTGGGAAATTATGGGACCCAAAGCAGGCGGCGAGCCGAAAGGCGAACTGGCAAAAGCAATTGACGCTTCTTTCACTTCGTTTGATAAGTTTAAGGCGGAATTCACCGCCGCTGCCACCGCGCGCTTTGGCTCCGGTTGGGCGTGGCTGGTCAAAAAAGACAACGGGCTTGCTGTTGTCTCCACCGCCAATCAAGACACGCCGCTTTCCGACGGTTTGACCCCGATTATGGGCATTGACGTGTGGGAACACGCTTATTATTTGAACTATCAGAATCGCCGCCCCGATTACATTGCCGCGTTTTGGAATGTCATCAACTGGGATGCAGTGGCTGAAAAATTTGCCGCAAAGTAAGTTGAGTTTATACCCATCATGACAAGCCGCCGTTCAGGCGGCTTGTTTGATTACATTTGTACCGAAAAAAAAAGATGGTCTCCCTTGTCACAAAGATAAACAAAGTTATAATTGATTTGTTGTTCCTCTCATCTTTCCAATACAAGGAGAAAATCCCATGACCCATGTAATCACCAGTTTGTGCGTCCGCGACCGCGGTTGTATTGAAGTTTGCCCTGTGGAATGTATCGTCCCCGGGCAGCCCGTCAACGAATATCCGCTGATGTACATTGACCCCGACACCTGTATTGACTGCGGCGCGTGCGTTCCCGAATGCCCTTACGCCGCCATCTTCCCGGAAGATGAAGTCCCCTCCGCTTACACTGCCAAAGGCGGCGAATATATCAATCAGGTTGGCTTGACTGGTCACTACGAAGGAACCAATCATCACGGCAAGCAAGTTGTGTTGGAAACCACCAGACAGCTTGCGGCTGGCGAGACGGTGGACTTCACCCCCGACATTGAAGCCAACAAAGCGTTCTTTGCTTCCGGCCCCGGCTACGGCGCAAAAGACCAGGACCAGGGCGTGTAATTTTTCTCACATATCATAACTCACCCCGAAATGAAGATTTCGCGGGTGAGTTTTTTTAAGACCCAATGGAGTGATAAATTAAGTTTTTGATTCACTGACTGATTGCCGCGTTAAACATCTCATCCGCAATGCGTTGCGCCAGCGGCAGGTTGTTCTCTTCCAACAGGATGACGATGGCAAGCGGCGCGCCGCTCCAATTGGGGGGCGTGCCAGCCGCCAGCCATGTGACGGTTGTGGCGCCTTCCTTGATAACGATTCCATGACGCCAATACGGCTTGCCTTCCACCATCAGATTGGACGCGGCTTGATTCGCCTGCGCGGTTGGAATTGCCTGGCTGGGCTGGCTGCGCTGGGCAAGCGTTACCCACCCTTGCAAAGGCGTGTGAATGGCAAGAGCAATGCGCGGCGCGGGTTTGATTCCTTCATTGCTCACAACCGAAGCAATTAAACCAATTTGCAGCGGGCTGGCAGACAAACGATTTGGGCTGCTGTTAAAACTCAGGGGCATGTTCAGCGCGGGCGCTTGAAACAAACCAAGTTTTTGATACTCCTCTCTTAAGTTTGCATCGCTTTGTTTTGAATTGAGCATGGCGGGCAGCAACCCCTGTATGGGATACACCCCCTGCGCGGCGCGGTTTATCAGCGGGGAGGATTTGTCCTGCGCGAGCGTGTCTCCAATTTCGTCTAATTTGTTGGCGTCAAAGGTTGGGTGCGAAGACATTGCCAAAATTTCGCCGGTTTGTGCATTCATCACCACCAAAGCGCCGGTATGGCTGCCGAGCAGTTCATCCGCTTTGGATTGCAAAGCCAAACTCAGGCTTAGGCGCACATCCAAGCCGGGCGGAGGCGTGCCATACAGAAAATGGTCCAGCCAGATGCGGCTGGCGGGGTTGCCAGCCAGTCCGCGCAGATAGGCATCCAGCGTAAATTCCAGCCCGGATTGTCCATACACGGGATGTGTGTACCCGGTAATGGGAGCAAGGTCCGGGTATTGATATACGCGGGTGTAAGTTCCGCTTTCGCCTTGTGTGATGTGAATGGGCTGGTTGTTTCTATCCAGCAATGCTCCGCGTTGAACGTAGCGGTCTGCAATGGCGCGGCGCGGATTGTCTGTGCGGGCGAGCAAGTCCGGGGCGCGGTAAAAAGCCCACCACGCGGCGGATAAAGCGGAGGCGAAGAGTCCCAGCGCGAGCAGCGCCGCGAGGATGGTGTAAGGCTGCGGGTTGGGCAGCGGCGCGGGTTCGTCATCCCCGCGATTGCTGATGACAAGAAGAATCAACAACGCGATGTATGAGGTCAGCAGCGAAGAGCCGCCGTAAGAAACAAAGGGAAGCGTTACGCCCGTCAGTGGAAGCAGGCGCAAATTTCCGCCGATGATGAGCAGGCTTTGTACGCCAAGATAAGTGGAAATGCCCGCCGCAAGATAACGACGGAAGCGGTCCGGCGCGTTGAGGGCGGCGGTGATTCCGCGCATGAGAATGATGCCGATGAGCAGGAGCAAACCCAGCGCGCCTATCAACCCGTTTTCTTCGGCGATGGCTGCAAAAATAAAATCGGAGATGGCAACGGGGACGAGCAGCGGGCTGCCTATGCCCAATCCGCGCCCAAAAATTCCGCCGTTTGCCACCGCAAGCAGTGATTGGATGATTTGAAATGAATTGCCTGAAGGGTCGTTCCACGGGTTGAGCCAGCCATCCACACGCACTTGAATGACGCTGATGAAGAAATATCCCAAACCGAGAGCGATGGATAGAAAAACACCCGCGCTGAGTAAAACCCTTCGTTTGCCGGTGGTGATGAAAAGAATGATGGTGAAAATGGAAACGAAAATCGAAGCCGTGCCGAGGTCGCGCTGCACAAGCAGAAGGAGCAGCGCCAGCCCGGTCACGGCAATGGTGGGAATGAGCAGCGCGCTGCGCGAAAAAACCTGCACGGGGAGTCTGTCTGCGAGGTAGGCGGAAAGATAAATCACCAGCAAAAGTTTGAGCGGTTCGGAGGGCTGTAAATAAATGCCGCAGCATCCAAGCCACAGGCGCGGACCAACCCCAAGCGGGTTCGTGCCAAGCAGCAATGTGAGCGCGGTGATGAACAATCCGCCGGTGAGCAGGATGTATTTGTATTTTCGCAGAAAGTTGAGGTTTTTCGGAATGTATAGCGCCGCCGCAAACACCAGCGCGCTCAGGCACATCCACACGGTTTGGCGAATGCCAAAGGATTCATCCAGCCGCCAGATGGTGAGCATTCCCCATCCGCTGAGCAAGGCTGCGGCGGGCAGCAGGTAGGGGTCGCTTTCGGGCAGGCGGTGTGAAACAGCGCGGCGGGTAATGGTCGTAAAAATAACCCAAGCCAGAAAACCAATCCAATGAGAGAGTCTGTAATCCACATCCCACGAGCGTTCGCGTACGGCGGGCGCAAGGGTGAGGATGAGCGCGTTGAGAAAGAGAAATATTCCCGCCATGCGAAGCAGGCGGCTTTGAATTTGAATCATGCGGTAATGTTACATCATTTTCAAAAATAGCCCAAATAGGTGAAACGCGGGGAGCCCGCCCGTGATAAAATTATCGCATGACTACTATTCGCGCCCCTGCAAAAATCATTCCCCGCGCATTTCCCGGAATTAAGGCGGACGAGATTCAAGAAATCATCGTCAACAGCCGCATTCGCACATACCCTCCCGGCACAGTGGTATGCAAAGAGAACGAACTTGAATACACCTTCTACATGATTTTGGAAGGCGACTTTGAAGTGACCAAGCGAATCTCCGCCAGCGAACAGCGTTTGCTGACAACCTTAACGGCGGGAGATTACTTTGGCGAAATGGCGCTCATTCACAATGCGCCGCGCGCCGCGACGGTTGCCGCCAAAACCAATGTGGTGGTGTTGGAGCTGGATAAGGAAGGCTTCAACCGCGTGTTAAAGCGCAGCCCTTCGGTGGCAATGGCAATGGTCAGCGAGGTGAGCAACCGCCTGCGTAATAACGACACAATGGCGATTGAAGATTTGCGTCTGCGCGCTTCGGAATTGGCGGACGCGTATCACCGCCTTGCCGAGCAGGATTTAGCCCGCCGCGAATTTTTGACAACGGTCGCGCATGAACTTCGCACCCCGTTAATGGTCGCCGGTGGATATTTACAAGCTCTGCAAAAAGGCATGGTTTCGCCGGAGGACCTAAACGCCAAAGTGGATGTGATTGCCCGCAACATTGAGCAAATTACCACATTGGTCAATGACATCCTCTTCTTGCAGGAAATTGAATTGGTGCTTCCGGAATTTCAGCCTGTGAACATGGTGAAGATTGCGGAAGAAGTGATGAAA
>DAOTZP010000374.1:0-1664 GCA_034434265.1 Anaerolineales bacterium
AGCCTGTTTCAACATTCCAAGAGAAACATCAGCAATTACAACGCGGTTGACCAAATCACGAATGGCGGAAGAAACACGCCCGGTTCCCCCGCCTACATCCAGCAGATTTCCATCCACCGGAAGGGCCGCAATCTCGCGCATCACTTCGCGCTTGGAATAAGTAACGCGGGCATAAAGCGGGGCAATTGCCGCAAAGTGGTCAAAGGAAAATTTACTCATAACACACGGTGATGTAGTCAATGATTTCTTCCAGCGTGGCGGGACCAATTCCGGAAACCAACAGCAAGTCGTCCACTGAAACAAAATAGCCGTTCTCGTCACGATAGTTAATAATCTTTTGAGCCGTTGCGGGACCAATACCGGGCAGCGTTTGAAGTTCTTCCAGAGACGCTTGATTGATATCTATCAAGTCCGGGTCGCACACTTCCTCAAAAGGCAAATCCCCTCCGCCGTCATCGCTGCCATCGCCGGGCAGGTCAAGACCCAAGTCGTCCACAGGCGCCATGCCGTCTTTATATGGAATATTCAACTGCTGACCATCGGTGATTTTTTCCGCCAAATTTAACGCGCCGGGGTTTGCAGAGGTGAGCAATCCCCCAGCCGCGTCAAGCGCATCCTGCACGCGGGCATTTTCAGGCAGTTTATAAAGACCGGGTCGCGCCACCGCGCCAACCACATGAACGGTAATTGGCGCTTCGGTCGGCGCGGGCTGCAAAACAATCGGCTCGCCGGAAGGAGCGCGGGATATAAAAAACAAAACGCCAGCAAGAATAAACCCTGCGGCAACACCAACAAGGGAATACAAAACGTTCTTCATTTTTTAATTTTACTCCAATTTCATCACCAGCAATTCTTCGCCGGTTTTGCGGAAAACATCCGCCAAATCAAATAATTTTTTAATACGGCGAAAATAACGCGGCATTTCTTCATAAGATAAAATTTGAAAACCAAATTTTTGATACAAACCGCCGTTGCGCGCCAAACACATCAAATACAACGGGCGCGGATGTTCGTTCAGCAGGCGTTCAATAATTTGCCTGGCGATTTTTTTGCCGCGATGCGCGGGATGCACGGCAATCGAAGCCAGCTCGCGCATCTCTCCGCCGTGCGGCTTTACCTGCCCGCAGCCAACCACTTCGCCCGTTTCATCCTGCGCGATAATAAAGCGCTTCCAAGATAAATCGGCGGGATTGATGCCGGCAAGATGAATTAAATTTGAAATCTTTTTTGCGTCTTCAGGTAAAGCTTTGCGAAATACATACTCGGTCATAATACGCCTGCCGCAGAAAGAATGACGAGGGTGGAAATATACCAATGAACAAGAAAAGGATAGGCAAAAGATTTTGTCTGCCATGCCATCCACCCAAAAACGAAACCGCCAAAGATGGTTGAAAAAGTTTCAACTTCCGGCTTGCCAAAATGCGCCAGCGCAAAAGGTGCAGATTGCAGCCATATTGCTTCGTGACCAAATTTTCGCGCATACCCAAATAAAATCCAGCCGCGAAAGAAAAATTCCCAGCCAATTAAATTCATGAGCGTGGTCCACGGCAGACCGGGCAGCAAGCGCGCGTAATAGGAGTGCATCTCCGGGTTTGTCCGCCCCAAATAGTAAATGACGGGCGTGGATAAAAGAATTCCCAAAAAAGTGTACGCAATGCCCAACT
>DAOTZP010000375.1:0-1551 GCA_034434265.1 Anaerolineales bacterium
ACGGAGAAATTCATTAAAAACCCTGCGCCCTCTGCGACTCGGCGGTTCAAAACAGGCAAAATCCTTCTTCTCTTTTGAAGGTGGCAACTTGCGTTAATTAACGGGAAGCGCAGAACAAAATCACCGATGAACGCAGATGAAATGGATTTTGAATTATTTTTTTATCGAACATCAGCACTCTGTAAAATAAGTTTTTCATTCTCCGCAAGGCGTCACCCTGAGCGCAGCGAAGGGTCTTTGAGACAACCGTAAAAATTTCTACCCTACTGGCACAATGTCGCTGTCGCTCGAAATGACAATCTTAAGAAAAAAACTTTCAAAGACTTTGTTTACGATGTAACAGCCCCATTCCCTTTATTCTTTGAAATAACTGGAATGGGGCGTTTTTGAGGCGTATTTAGGTTTTGCTGTGGCGGAGAGTTAATGAAGTAAGTACGCCCACGATTCGTCCTCCTCTGGTTTGAGCCAATCTTCCGCCAAAGCCGCCTCGCTCAATAACGCCGTCTCCGCTGTCATTTCCACCGCCTCTCTCTCTCTCTTGTCATTTCGAGCCGCGAAGCGGCGAGAAATCTTTCCCCGCATGGCGTCAAGATTTCTCCTCGCCGCCGGGTCTCGGCAGGCTCGACCGCCAGCGGCTCGTCGAAATGACAGGCAAGACCTTCGTTGTTTATGGGGAAAAAATAATTGGAAAGGCAAAAATGCGCTGCCTTGAAAATCCCAACCCAAAGAAGTGATTTTCAAGGTAGAGTAAAATGCAGCCATGACAAAATATTTCCCCGCTATTCGAGATTATCTCTTAATCACCTTATCCAGTTTAATTCAAGCCGTTTCGCTGCGGTTGTTTTTTGTCCCTGCAAATTTGGCTTCGGGCGGCGTGAGCGGAATTGCCCAGCTGATTAACTACAACTTCCCCGAACTGCCCATCGGGTTGATGGTCTTCATCGGCAACGTGCCGCTGTTTGCGCTGGGCTGGCGCTTTTTGGGCGGGCGCGCGTTTGCATTTCGTACCGCGTGGGCAATTCTCACCTATTCCTTGCTGACCGATTTGCTTCTCAAAATTCCATTATTCAATTATTACGCCGATATTCTCATCAAAGACCTCGGCGATGATTTATTCCTCTACTCGCTCTACGGCGCGATTGTCAGCGGAATCGGCTACGGGCTGGTCTATCGCGCGCGCGGCACGAGCAGCGGGTCCGATATCCTCGCGCGGATTTTGAATCACTGGCGCGGCGTTTCCATGACCCAAAGTTATCTCATGGTGGATACGGGCGTGATTCTCGCCGCGGGCTTTGTCTTCGGCTGGAAGGAAGCGTTATACGCGCTCATCACCCTCTACGTCAGCGGGCTGGTCTCCGAGACGGTGTTGGAAGGCGGCACAGCGGCGCGGACCGCGATGATTGTCAGCAACAAGGTGGATGAAATTTCCAGCCGTATTTTGGAGGATTTGCAGCGCGGCGTCACCGTGTTGGATGCAACCGGCGCATACACCGGCGAATACCGCCCGGTAATGTATTGCGTCATCAACCGCGCGGAGGTGGCGACCCTCAA
>DAOTZP010000376.1:0-12428 GCA_034434265.1 Anaerolineales bacterium
CCATTTCATGGCAAATGACGCTCGTCAGCCTGCTCATCATTCCGCTTACGCTCGGCATTGTGCAATTTATCGTCCGCCGCTCGCAGCGTTACTTTCGCGAACAGCAGGATACGCTGGGTCGTGTCAATGGACACATTGAAGAAATGTTCGCCGGGCATGTGGAAGTAAAAGCCTTCAACGCCGAAACCCGCAGCATTCAAAAATTCACCGGCTTAAACAACACGCTGTATGACACCGCGTGGAAATCGCAATTCCTCTCCGGCATCATGATGCCCATGATGAATTTCGTCGGCAACCTTGGGTATGTCGGCGTCGTCATCGTCGGCGCGTACCTCGCCGTGCAAAAAGCCATCACCGTTGGCGATATTCAAGCGTTCATTCAATACGTCCGCTCCTTCAACCAGCCGCTGATGCAAATGGCAAACATCTCAAACGTCTTGCAGCAAACCGCCGCAGCCGCCGAACGCATTTTTGAATTTTTGGCGGAGGAAGAAGAAATCGCCGAAGAAAAGCAGCCCGTTGAAATTGCGCGCGCCAGCGGGCATGTCGAATTTCAAAACGTGCGCTTCGGTTACAACGCCGAAAAACCCATCGTCAAAAACTTTTCAGCCGAAGTGCAGCCCGGCAAACGGGTTGCCATCGTCGGACCCACCGGCGCGGGCAAAACCACGCTGGTCAAACTGCTCATGCGGTTCTATGACGTGCAAAACGGCGCAATCCTGCTCGACGGGCGGGACATTCGCTCGCTGCGCCGCGCCGACCTGCGCCGCCAGTTTGGCATGGTATTACAAGATACATGGCTGTTCAACGGCACAATTCTGGAAAACATTCGCTACGGGCGCGAAGACGCCTCCGAGCAGCAAGTCATCGCCGCCGCGCAAGCCGCGCACGCGGACCACTTCATCCGCGCCCTGCCGGGCGGGTATCACATGGAATTGAATGAAGAAACCAGCAACATCTCTGCCGGGCAAAAACAACTCCTCACCATCGCACGCGCCTTTCTCATGGACCCGCCCATGCTGATTTTGGACGAAGCCACCAGCTCCGTAGATACGCACACTGAGCTGATTATTCAAGAAGCCATGCGCCGCCTCATGCACGGACGCACCAGCTTTGTCATTGCCCACCGCCTCTCCACCATCCGCGACGCAGATTGGATACTGGTAATGAAAGACGGCGACATTGCCGAACAAGGCACACACGAAGAGTTGCTAAACCGCGGCGGCTTTTATGCCGAGTTATACAACAGCCAATTTGCCCAATCATAAAAACAGAAACTCGCGCCATTGCCTCGCGGCGGAGCTTGCGCTCAAGCCGCGGGGTTTTTTTTATTTAACGCAACGCGAACTCGGGATAAGAATTTTTCTTAACGCAGAGGCGCAGAGTTCGCGGAGAAAAACATAACAAAAAAAGACTCTGCGCCCTCCGCGTCTGGCGGTGGAAATTATATTTTTCGCTATCCCGAACTGACGTTAACGCAAGTTGCCGCCTTCAAAAGGGAAGATGGAAGTCCGCTTTCAAGCGAATCGGAGGAATAGAGGGAGACACCCCGCAAAGCGCCGTATTTCTTCGCCAGCCAGCCGGAATCTTACGAGCCATACGCCGCCGCCGCGCAAGCGTTGAACGGGTATCGCGGCGAGGCCGGCTTGTTTTTCGCGGAAGACAGCCCGGAGTATCCGCTATGGGTCTTGACCGGTCAGACCGTCCCCCAGCAAGGCGGAATCACATTCCGCCATGTGGGAGTGAAAAACCCGTCGGGCAAAATCTCCCCCGATATTCAGCCGCGATATGCGATTTCAGCAAAAGAGATTGATAAATGGAAATTTTGGCGCGGGTATGAATTGATTTACCATTCCGAACATTTAAGCGTATATCAGAAAAAATAAAAAAGCCCAACATTTGCCGTTGGGCTTGGCGCGCGTTATATTCCTCCGCGCTCTTTCATTACGGCGCGGATTTCTTTTTCCAACTCATCGGCTTTCGCTTCCAACGCCGCAAGTTCAGCCAGCATTTTATCGCCGGGCGATTTATCTTCCAGCGAGTTGATGTTGATTCGCACATTGCAGCCCGCCGCGGTGAGCGAGGCGCGCGCCATGGCAAAGCCCGAAAACGCGTCGCTGATGGCGCTGGACAACCCGTGTTTGGCGCATTTGAGCGCAAGCTCCATCACCTTGACGGCATCCTCCGAAACATGCAAGGGAATATGCGCGGCGTTAAGAGTCGCCTGCGTAATTGCCGCCGCCCGCGCGGATTTTTGCTCTTCCGTTTCTTTGGGCATTTTGAACGTTGCCATCAACACTTCAAAGGAAGAAGCGTCATCTTCAACGGCTTGAGTTAACTCTTTGCGAAGGGTTTCCGCAACGACGCGAATGGCTTGCATTTCCGCTTCAACTTCGGCATATTTCTTTTTGCCAATGGTCACGCCCGCCACCATCGCCACCAATGCCGCGCCCATTGCGCCCGCATACGCGCCAGCGGAACCGCCTCCGGGGGTGGGAGTCGCCGCCGCCAGTTCTTCAATAAACGAGGGTTGGGAATCCACCGCGCCTTGTCCATCATTCACAGAAAAGAGACGGGATTCCAAAATCTGCTCTTGATTAAACTGGTCGAGCTGGGTGTACCAAACTGCGGCATCCACCAGCGCTTGCTGCGGAATCAATCCAACCAGTTCGCTGTGATGAATGCCCACGCCGTAACGCTGCGCTTCGCGGCGGATGAATTCGACAACGCGGGCAATCGGCGTATCGTGAAAATTGGTGAGATTCATGGAAATTTGCGCGCGCCCGTCCACGAGCAGCCCAAGTCCTTTAACATAACGCAGCCCGCCCGATGAATGACGAATGGCTTTGGCGATTTTCTTTGCAATGTCCACATCATCGGTGGTGAGATAGACGTTGAAGGCAATCAACGGGTTGCGCGCGCCGATGACCGTTGCGCCCGCCTTGGGCAGTTTGCCGGGACCGTAATCTGGCTTGCGGTTTGGGTCGGTTTCAATTTCGGCTTTGAGCCCCTCGTATTGACCTTTGCGAATATTTTCAAGGTTTGTTCTTTCCGGGCGCGCTGCGGCGGCTTCATATAAATAGACGGGGATGTTGAGCTCGCCGCCCACGCGCTCGCCAAGCCGCTTTGCAATGGCAACACATTCTTCCATCGTTACGCCGCTGAGCGGAACAAACGGGCAGACATCCGTCGCGCCTATGCGCGGATGCGCTCCGCTGTGCTGGTCAAGGTCAATGAGTTGCGCGGCTTTTTGAATGGCGCGGAAGGCGGCTTCTTCCACGCCTGCGGGCGTGCCTGCAAAAGTTATCACTGTGCGGTTGTGGTCCAGGTCGGAGGAACGGTCGAGCAGTTTTACTTCGCTGACCGATTGAATCGCGGCAACGATTTGGTCAACCACTTCGGGACGCCGCGCTTCGGAAAAGTTTGGAATACATTCGACGAGTTTTGTAGTCATGGGATTTTATGAAAAAGGAAGGATGGAGTTGAACGAAAGCAATTATAAGTGTATTTGCCATGTTTGGCGTTGTGATAAAAATTTTTCTTTTCAAAGCGGGCGGCATGGGAACAATCCAGCAACACAAAAAAGGCTTTGAATCATCATACCCCGCACAATTCATGCGGGGTATGATGGCTAAGGATTTTGACAATGGAAGCAAATGGAATACCTATTTGACCAACTTCTCATCCGGCGGGCAGGCTTCCGCCGCCGCCGTCAGCATTGCGGGCGAAGATGAAACCGCGCTGCCATACATTCTCTTCTGGAAGTAGAACGCCACGTTCACCAGCCCAATCATCACCGGCACTTCCACCAGCGGACCAATCACCGCGGCAAACGCCGCGCCGCTGTGAATGCCAAAGACCGCCACCGCCACCGCAATGGCAAGCTCAAAGTTGTTGCTGGCGGCGGTGAAGGAAAGCGTGGTGGTTTTGGAATAATCCGCGCCGAGCTGGCGTCCCATGTAAAACGAGACGAGGAACATGCCCACGAAATAAATCAACAGCGGGATGGCGACTCGCACGACGTCGGCGGGGATTTCCACGATGAGGTTGCCCTTCAGCGAGAACATCACCACGATGGTGAAGAGCAGCGCGACGAGAGTCAGCGGGCTGACCTTTGGCACGAAATTGGCGTAATACCATTCCTTGCTTTTGAACTTTAACATGACAAAGCGCGTGAAGAATCCGGCGAGGAAGGGAATGCCTAAATAAATGAAGACGCTTTGCGCGATTTCGCCGATGGTGATTTCCACCACCGAGCCGGTCAAGCCGAACAGGGGCGGCAGCACGGTGATAAAGACCCACGCATAGACGCTGTAAAACAAAACTTGGAAAATGCTGTTGAAGGCGACCAGTCCCGCCGCGTATTCCGTATCGCCGTGCGCGAGCTCATTCCACACGATGACCATTGCAATGCAGCGCGCCAAACCAATCATAATCAAGCCCGCCATGTATTCGGGGTATCCGCGCAGGAAGATGATGGCGAGCGCGAACATCAACACGGGACCAATCAGCCAGTTTTGAATCAGCGAAAGAGTCAACACTTTTTTGTTGCGGAAGACCTCGCCGAGTTCCTCATATTTAACTTTGGTGAACGGCGGATACATCATCAAAATCAAGCCAATCGCAATGGGGATGTTGGTCGTCCCGACGGAGACCGCGTCATTAAATTGCTGAACGCCCTGAGGGAAGAGAAAGCCAATCAACACGCCAACCGCCATCGCCAAAAAAATCCACAGCGTCAGGTAGCGGTCGAGGAAGGAAAGTTGCTTGCTTACGCTTTTTTGCGTTGCTGCGACTTCAGACATGAGAAACCTCCAAATTTGGAATTGTTCCCGATTGTCCGCGCAACCGGGAAAAGTTTTTTACGCGGCGCGTAACTTTTCGCGCAACATTTCAACAGTCGGCGCGCCTTTTGCGCCCTGCGGGGTGAAATATACGCGGCAACTTAAGTTATAGCGCTTGCGCTCTTCGCCCCACCAATCCACGCCGTTGGCACGAAAGGAGGGCGAACCCAAAAATTTCAACCGCGCGGCTTGCTCGTCGTTCTCCACCTTGACCAGACGGATATCCGCTTCCATGTTTTCGGCTGCCAGCGCCGCTTTCAAATTTTCCAGCGCGCCTTCCCATGACGGGCAGCCGTCGAAGTAAAAAAGTTCAATTTGCATATTCCTCCAAAATGCGCGGAATGACCCGCGCAATTTCATCGCGCACTTTGCGAAAGTCTTCCATGTCGTCGGTTTTGGCGGGGTCGAAAAAACTGTGATGGGCGCGCCTGCCCTTGCCCAGCCAGACAGGACATTCCTCCGCCGCCGAATCGCAAACGGTGACGACGAGGTCAAACTCCGCGCTGCGGAACTCGTCCGCGAGTTTGGATTTTCCCTCATGCTGGATACCAATTTCCGCGAGCGCGGCAATCGCTTTGGGGTGAACGAACCCCGCGGGCTTCGTCCCCGCGCTGACGGCTTGCCATTCCGCGCCCAACCGCGCATTGACAATCGCCTCCGCCATTTGGCTGCGGCAGGAATTCCCTGTGCATAGAAATAACACTTTCTTCATAAGGCAATCTCCTCAATATGATGTTGTACTTTTACCATATCAAGGAAATTTAATTGTTATCAATTGGTTAAATCTCTCATTAACCCGCTTCAAGGGCGTTTGCTAAAAATGTGCTGATTTCCGATTTGGGTGGAATACGCCCAAAGGACACCACTTTTTCGTTGATGACCAAGCCGGGCGTGGAGGTAATGCCATACGCCATGATGTCGGGGTATTCGGTCACTTTGATAACTTCGGCTTCGACGCCCATTTCTCCGACCACTTCGCGGGCAATGGCTTCAAGTTTTTTGCAGTTGGCGCAGCCTGAACCAAGAATTTTGATTTTTAACATATTGAAATCTCCTTTTATTTATTATTTATTGGTACTGCCCAAAATCATTTGTTTCTTTAGATTACATAACGCAAGTTGCCGCCTTCAAAAGGGCAAGAAGGATTTTGCCCGTTTTGAACCGCCGAGACGCAGAGGGCGCAGAGTTTTTAATGAATTTCTCCGTGTCCTCCGCGCCTATGCGATAAAAATTAAGCACGGGCAGCAACTTGGGTTACATAACAAAGTTGAACAAATACCCTGTGAGAACAATTGAAACGGCAACCACGGCGATAAAAATCGCAATCAGTTGCGGTTTTAGCACGCGCCGTAAAATGATGACTTCGGGCAGGCTCAAGCCAACCACCGACATCATGAAGGCGAGTACCGTTCCAAGCGACGCGCCTTTATCCAGCAGGGCGGAGACAATCGGAATCACGCCCGCAGCGTTGGAGTAGAGCGGGATGCCCACCAGCGCCGAAGCGGGGACGCTCCACCAAGCGCTTTCGCCCATGATGCCGGTCAGCGCGTTTTGCGGGACGTATCCGTGAATGAACGCGCCGATGCCGATGCCGATGATGACGTACCAGAAGACTTTGCCGACAATCTCTTTGGCGCTGCCCCATGCTCGGCTGATGCGTTCCTCCCATGTTAATTTTTCTTCCAGTTTCAGGTCTATGTTTGCGCGGGGTTTGATGTCGTACACAAAGCCTTCCACATAACGTTCCAGTTTCAGGCGTCCCAAAATCAGCCCGCTGACCATGCCGATGGTGACGCCCGAAAGCAGGTACAAGCCAGCCACTTTCCACCCAAACAAGCCAATCAGTAAAACAAACGCGACTTCGTTCATCAGCGGCGAGGTGATGAGGAAGGAAAAGGTCACGCCAAGCGGAATGCCTGCCTGCACGAAGCCGATGAAAAGCGGCACAGATGAGCAGGAGCAAAATGGCGTAATCGCGCCAAACATCGCTGCCATAATATTCCCCACACCTTCGCCGCGCTTTTCGACCATGGCGCGCACTTTTTGGGTGTCAATGAAGGTTTGCAAGAGGGTGATAATGAAAATCATGCCGCTCAACAGGAGCAGCAGTTTGGGGACATCGTAGAAAAAGAACGCCAGCGACTCGCCCAAGTGTGAGCCGTGTTCGAGACCGAGAAGTCCATACGTCAGCCAGTTTGCCATCGCTTCGATGTTGTTATAGGCTATCAGCCACAGCACGGCAGCGAGGCTCAACAGCCCAATCAGCCGCCAGGGGATTTCGGGTTTGGTTTGTAGGGAGAGGGAGTCGTCCATGACGTGAGTTCCTTTGTATTCAGATTTTTCAATAAGATTTTTTGTAAAAAAAACACCGTAGCGCAAATCTCCGACTTGCGTTTTGTGGGTTTCGGACAAGTCAGAGACTTGTCCTACGCGATTCTAAAAACGAATACTTCCAATCTTCCCAACACTTGACCAACCCAGCCTTTACCGGATTGTTCAAAATGTAGGCGATGATGTTTTCATATTCGCGCTGATTGCGGACAACATGGTCGTAACTTTCATGCTGCCAGAACGCGCCGCTTCCGCCAAGCAGTTTGCGGCACGCAAACCCGGTGCGCCCTTTCAGGAGTTTCATCGCCTGGCTGATGGCTGTGTAGCGCTGACCCGGTTTGAGCGGCAATGGCTCAGGGATGTTGTGCATGTCCACAAGCATGTGAACATGATTCGGCATGATGCAATAACATACCAGCCGATAGTGTTCGGGATGCAGGGCATGAATTTCGCGCTGGACAATCTCGGCAAAGCGCGGGTCGGCAAGCCAGCGTGGGTGAGCGCTTTGCGCCAGGTACTCGTCATAGCGGGCAAACATTTTTTTGAACAGGTTGTAGCGTTCGGTTTGCAGACTTTCGCCGCTGAAGGTTTGGGCTAACCGTTTTTCTTCCTGTTCCTTTTCGTTGTGGAGCGCTTCCAGCGCTTCTTGCGGCAAAGACCCCGCCAGCCGAAACGTGATGAAAAACGTGGCATTGGCTGGATGCCAGTGCGGAAGGTTGCGGTAAAACAGGTCGGTTTGGTCCATGAGAGGTCGAGTGTAGAACAAATCTCCGATTTGCGTTTTTTTGAGTTCGGACAAGTCAGAGACTTGTCCTACGAGTGTGGCGCAAATCTCCGACTTGCGATATTTTGGGGATTCGGACAAGTCGGAGGCTTGTCCTACGGGTGCAGCGGGCTTGCACAATCGGTGACTTTTTCGATTTCCAGTTGCAGGTTGTGTTTAGCGGCTACGTTGCGGACGTTTTGCTCCAGCCGTTTGCAGTTGGCGCAGCCGCTTCCAAGAATTTTGACGTTTTTCATGGTGAGATACCTTTCGAAAATGTGAATTTATCGAACCGATAATTCGGCGGGAGCAATGAGCGTTTTCCCGCTGTCGTTTTTGCAGTTGGGGCAGTCGCAAACAAGGGGCAGGTTCATCGGGTTGATGGTCGGTTTGCCTGCCATTTGACGCGCCACGTCCAGCACGGTGTAAATCTCCGGGCGGATGACGCGGTAGTAGTTATTCCAGCCTTCGCGGCGGTCTTGCACAATCCCGGCGTCGCGCAGCACCATCAACTGCTGGGAAATGTACGCCTGCCGCAAGCCCAAAATGGCTTCCATGTGGCAAACGCACTGCTCGCCGTCGCGCAAAATGTCCAAAATGGCAAGGCGGGTGGGGTGCGTGAGGGCTTTGAGGAATTTGATTTCGCTTTCGTCTGCGTCCATTGCGTTTCCTTCGTATTCATATTTCTGAATAAGATTGTACGCCTGCATCCGGCGTTTGTAACGGGTTAAATGTCATGATTATATCATGATATTCATCTTTTTGAATGTTATTACGGGAAAAAGAAGCCGCCCCAAAGGTTTGGGATACTTGGGGGTGGGTGATGGGGTGCGGCGGAGGGGTATGCGGCGCGGCGACGATAGGTCAATCTGCCAGTAATTCTTCCAACTCGGCGACAATTTCCCGGACAAAGTCGCCGTAACCCCAGCCAATGTTGGCGGCGCGGCTCATGGCAAGCAGGCGGGGACGGAAGCGTTCGTAGAGTTCGCGGCGAGCCGGGCTTCGTTGAAGTTCAATGGCAAAATGGTCAAGCATGTTGCCGAGCGCTTCATAAAAGGGTCCATCTATATCGCCGAAATCGTTGGTGAAGGCGTGTCCGCGCTCCACATAGGTCAGCATCAAGTCGAGAGTCCCAGCCAGGTCTTTGGTGACTTTCTTGTATTCGCTGATGACTTTTTTCGCGTCACGGAAGCGGGGCATATTAAAAGATTTGCGGGCTGGGTTGTAGATGGCGCTGATGACCTTTTGGCGGCATTCTTCCAGGTAGCCTGCATCCTGCCCAATGGGCAGGACTTTGGCGCGCAGCCAGGCTTTGTTTTGCGGCGAAAGGTCGTACAGACCCTTGAGCAGGTCGAGCCATTGCTCATGGGGAAGTTCTTGGATGTTTTTGCGGAGTTCAGTCCAAGTAGGCATGGGGTTCCTCTGTTTGTGTAAGTTGGCGGACGGTTTTTAGCTAAAAGGCTTTGACAGCAGGGATTGGAACAACCCTTTGCCGCTTTGCGCGCTGCGCGTAGAACGGGTCTGTGACCTGTTCATGTGGAGCCAGAGAGTTGCGCCAAAGGTCTATTTTCCAAACTTTTTCAACAACTCGTGATACACCTGCTCAAACAATTTTTCGCGGACGTATTTGCCAAAGTTTTCATCATCGTTGATGCGTTTGAACATCTCGAAATTGGTTTCAATCATGGTTTGCAAAACCGCGTCGAACAGCGTATCGTGAAGCAGGCGCACGCTTTCTCGCGGGTTGGCTTTGGCGCTTGCCTGCAAACTTTCGTTGGCAGCCAGGCGGGTTTTGAGTTCGGCAAAAAAGACGCGGTCGGCTTCGGTGAATTCGGTGCCGAAACGCTCGTTGATTTCGGCAATGATTTGCGATAACGCCGCTTTTTCCTGCTCTTCGGGCGCGCTGGATTCAAGGTCGGCGAGCGGGTCGAGTTGCCCTTCGCCTTTGCGCAATTTGATGGCGCCGCTCAAGGTTTGTTGCAGGCGGTAACTTTCCAAATCCACCAGTTCATGAACGTGGATGGGGTTGCGTTCTTTTTCTTTGGGCAGGGCGCGCAAGAGCAGGCGGGCAAACAGGTATAGCCGTTCCAAATCCGCGTCGCGGAAGGTGATGATTTGCCCCAAAAACGCATACAGGTTGATGAACGAGCGCAACAGGTGTTTGAATTGGATGCGCCGTTCGAGGTCGGCGATAAATTCATATTTGGCGACAACCGCCCGCAGTAACGGTTGGAGTTTGGCGGCTTTTTCGCCTTTGCGGAGATAGAGTTCGGCGATTTCGGCAACCTGTTCGGGGGTGTATAGGGCAAAGTCCGCCAGTTCCCCTTGCAGGTCGTAGAGTTTGTTCGGGTCGGTGGCTTGACTCAGGATGGTGGTTTCAAAATAGGGCTGGAAGGAGCGTTCAATATCTTCCGCCCGATTCACAAAGTCCAGCACCATCGTATCGTCTTTGTGTTTGTGGATGCGGTTGAGGCGGCTGAGGGTTTGCACGGCGTGAACGCCGTCCAGTTTTTTATCCACATACATGGTGTGCAGGAGCGGTTGGTCGAAGCCCGTTTGGAACTTTTCGGCGACAATCAGGAATTTGTATTCGGGCTTTTTGAATTGCTCGGCGGTTTGCCTGTCGGAAAAGCCGTTCATTTGCGCTTCGGTGTAATCCAAGCCGTGATAGTTGACCGTGCCAGAGAAAGCCACCAGCGCTTTGATGGGGTAGCCCTGCTTTTTCAGGTAAGCGTCAAACGCCTGTTTGTATAAAACGGCGTGCAGACGGCTGGGGGTGACGACCATCGCTTTGGCTTGCCCTGCGCCGCTGGAATCGGGAATTTTGTGGCGCGAGGTTTGCCAGAAATGCTCCACCATGACCGCCGTTTTGCGGGCGATGGTGAATTGATGCTGACCAACGTAGCGTTTGAGGACGCTGAACGCCTTGCTCTTTTCGTAGCGCGGGTCTTCGGCGGCTTTTTTGAGCAGGTTGAAGTAGGTCTCGAAGGTGGTGTAGTTTTGCAGAACGTCGAGGATGAAGCCTTCGTCAATGGCTTGCCGCATGGTGTAGATGTGGAAGGGGCGGAAACTGCCATCGGGCTGTGGCACGCCAAAGGTTTCGAGCGTTTTTTGCTTGGGCGTGGCGGTGAAGGCGAAGAAACTCAGGTTGGGCTGCCGCCCGCGCGCCGCCATGCTTCGGTTGATGAGGTCTTCGCCCGTCGGTTCGGGTTCCTGTTCCAGCGCGGCGGCTTCTTCCAGACTTTTGGCGCTCAACACTTCTTTCAACTTTTTGTTGGATTCGCTGGTTTGGGAGGAGTGGGCTTCATCCACAATGACGGCAAAGGTCTTGCCCGCCAGCGTTTGCACTTTATCCAGCACGAAGGGGAATTTTTGCAGGGTGCTGACGATGATGTCTGCGCCGCTGTTGAGGGCTTCGGCGAGTTGGGCGCTGTCCTGGTCAATCACGTTGACCACGCCTGGCACTTGCTCAAACTGGCGGACGGTGTTTTGCAATTGCCTGTCCAGCACGCGCCTATCGGTGATGATGATAACCGAATTAAAAACGCGCTGGTTTGCTTCATTGTGCAGGGAGGCGAGCCGATGCGCCAGCCACGCGATGGTGTTGCTCTTGCCGCTGCCCGCGCTGTGTTCGATGAGGTAATTTTGCCCCGCGCCATGCTCGCGGGCATGCGCCACCAGTTTTTGCACCGCGTCGCGCTGATGATAGCGCGGAAAGATGAGGCGGGCGGGCTGGTCGCCGTTTTCGATGTGCAGAAAACTGCCCGCCAGTTCCAGCACGCTGGCAAAGGAGAACAGGTCTTCCCACAGGTAGGCGCTGGCGTAGCCGTTGGGGTTGATGGGGTTGCCCGCCGCGCCGTTGTTGCCTTTGTTGAACGGCAGGAAGCGGGTGCGCGCGCCTTCCAGTTTGGTGGTGACATATACTTCGTCGTCATCCACCGCGAAATGCGCCAGACAGCGTTTGAATTGCAATAACGGTTCGTTTTTGGGGTCGCGGTCTTTGGCGTATTGGGCGCGCGCGTTTTCCACCGTTTGCCCCGTTTGTTTGTTTTTCAATTCGAGCGTAAAGATGGGCAAGCCGTTGAGAAAGATGCACAGGTCGAGCGCGTCTTTGGTTTCTACCGCGCTGTATTTGAGTTGACGGATGACCGAGAGGATGTTTTTGCCGTACAGCGCCTGATGGTCGGGGTTGAGGGTGGTGGCGGGGGCGAAATATGCCAGTTGAAAGTAACAGCCCGAATCTTTCACGCCGCGCCGCAGAACGTCCAACACGCCGCGCCGCTCGATTTCTTTGACCAGCCGCCGCGTGAATTTATCCTGCGCTGCCGCGCCGTGTTGTTTGCGTAAATCTGCCCAGGTTTGCGGTTGGGTGGCGGTGATGAATTCCAACAGCAGGTCCCAATCGAGGCAGGCGGCTTTGTCGTAATGCGCTTTGCTTTCGCGCTGGCGGTAGCCGTGAATCTTGACGAGGTGTTCGACGATGTGGGTTT
>DAOTZP010000377.1:0-5379 GCA_034434265.1 Anaerolineales bacterium
AACGTGGCGGGCATTCCGTTAAAGGAATACATCCCCGCTGATAAACTCGAAGCGATTGTCAACCGCACGCGCAAAGGCGGCGGTGAAATCGTCAACCTGCTTAAGACCGGCTCCGCATATTACGCGCCTGCATTGGCATGTGTGCAAATGGCGGAAGCGATTCTCAAAGACAAGAAACTGATTGTCCCGTGCGCGGCTTTGATGCAAGGCGAATACGGCTTGAATGATATGTACTTCGGCGTGCCGGTTGTGCTGGGCGCGGGCGGCATGGAAAAAATCATCGAGTACAAGTTTGACGACGAAGAAAAAGCCATGTTCGAAAAATCCGCCGCGTCGGTGAAGGAAACTCACGAGGCGTTGAAGAAGCTGGTCAGTCTTTAATTTTGATACTTGGCAATTGGCAAATTGTAATTTGCCGATTGCCAAGTACGATTTTTCAATACAGGAGTCTCCCATGATATTGCAGGAAAAAATCCAAGCCCAACTCCCCGAATGGCGCGAACGGATTAAAAAACTTGCCAAAGAACATTCCGAAGTAAAAGTTGCGGAAGTGAACATCGGGCAAATCGTCGGCGGAATGCGCGACATCAAATCGCTGCTGACGGATATTTCTTTCGTTGACCCCGCCGAAGGAATCCGCTTTCGCGGCATGTCCATTCCCGAAGTGTTAGCCGCGCTGCCCAAGCCCGACGGCGCGGAAATGCCCTACGTCGGCGGGCTGTTCTACCTGCTGATGGTTGGCGAAGTCCCCACTAAAGAACAGGCGGAAGAAGTGGAAGCCGAATGGGTAAAGCGCAGCCAAATTCCCGCACATGTCTTCGACATGCTGCGCGCCATGCCCAAAGACACGCATCCAATGACTCTCTTTGTGCTGGGCATTCAATCGCTTGAAGGTCAATCGCAATTTGCGCGCAAATATCAGGAAGGCATGAAGAAAGACGAATATTGGCTGCCCGCGCTCGAAGATTCCATGAACCTCACCGCAAAACTGCCCGTGCTTGCCGCGTTCATTTACAACTTGAAATACAAAGACGGCAAACAGCCCAAAGTGGACATCAAACTCGATTACGGCGCAAACTTTGCCTCAATGCTCGGCGTGAAAGACCAAAAAGGATACGCCGAACTTTCCCGCCTGTACTTTATTTTGCACTCCGACCACGAATCTGGAAACGTCAGCGCGCACGCAACTCACCTCGTCGGCTCTTCGCTGGCGGATATTTACTACGCCTTTTCCGCAGGCATGTGCGGATTGGCGGGCCCGCTGCACGGGTTGGCAAATCAAGAATGTCTTGGCTGGCTGCTTGGTGTTCACAAAAAGTTTGGCGGCGTGCCTTCGCGCGATGACTTGTACAAATTCGCATGGGATACGCTCAACAGCGGCAAAGTCATTCCCGGCTACGGTCATGCCGTGCTGCGCGTCCCCGACCCGCGCTTTACCGCGCAAATGGAATATGCCAAAAAGCATTTCCCGGAGGATGAACTTGTGCGCCTTGCCGATATGGTCTTTGATGTTGTTCCCACCGTGTTGAAGGAACAAGGCAAAGCCAAAAACCCCGCCCCGAATGTGGATGCAATCAGCGGCACGCTGCAATACTATTACGGCGTGCGCGAATTTGATTTCTACACCGTGCTGTTCGGCGTGGGACGCGCTTTGGGCGTCACCGCGAACTATGTCTGGGCGCGCGCGCTGGGTCAGCCCATCGAACGTCCAAAATCGGTGACAACCAAAATGCTGGAAGATATTGCGGCAAAAGCGGCGCAGTAGAGCAGCAAACCAGTTAACCAGCAGTTAGCAACCAGTTTATAAAAAAAGACCTTTGAGCATAAAACTCAAGGGTCTTTTTTGTTTTATTTCACTCCCAGCCTGTCAATCAAAAACGCATAATCCTGCGCGATTTCTTTAAGGTAGTCATACCGTCCGCTTGCGCCCGCGTGACCTGAATCATAATTGATATACAAAACGAGCATGTTGTCATCCGTTTTCATCTCGCGCAATTTTGCCGCGAATTTGGCTGGCTCCCAAAACGCCACGCGCGGGTCGTTCAAACCGGTGGTAATCATCACATGCGGATATGCCGTTGCGCGGATGTTGTCATACGGCGAGTAAGACATCATGTAATCGAAATATTCTTTATTTTCAGGGTTGCCCCACTGGTCGTATTCCGCCGTTGTCAATGGAATGGAAGGGTCGCTCATCGTTGTCACCACATCCACAAATGGGACTTTGCAAATCACCGCTTTGAATAAATCCGGGCGCATGGTCATGCACGCGCCAACGAGCAGCCCGCCCGCCGAAGCGCCCATAATGGCAAGTTTTTCTTTGGATGTATAACCCTCCCGAATAAGATGCTCCGCGCAGGCGATGAAATCGGTGAACGTATTTTTCTTATTAAGCATTTTCCCGCCCTCGTACCACTCGCGTCCCATCTCCGACCCGCCGCGAATGTGACCAATGGCAAACACAAAGCCGCGGTCAAGCAGGCTGAAAATGCTCGAGTTGAAGGAAGCGTCCATGCTTGCGCCGTAAGAACCATACCCGTACAACAAAGTTGGCGCGGTATGATTTTTGACCAGCCCTTTCTTATACACCAATGAAATCGGCACTTGCGTCCCGTCCGGCGCTGCGGCAAAAATTCGCTCCGCAGTGTATTGTGACTTATCGTACCCGCTGGGGATTTCAGTCTGTTTTTTCAAAATCCACTCGCCCGTCGCCATGTCATAATCAATCACAGAGCCGGGCGTCACCATGGAAGAATACTTGAATCGCAATAAATTTGTGTTGAAAGTTGGATTCGATTCAAGATAAACAATATACGAAGGTTCGGGGAACTGAACATAATGCGCGGCATGTATATCTTGCATCGGACTGATGCGAATTTGCCGCAAGCCGCCTCTGCGTTCCACCAGCACAAGAAAATCCTCAAACGTCTGCGCGTCCAAAATCAACGTATCTTCACGATGCGGAAGAACTTCGCGCCAGTTTTCCTTTGCCGGGTTTTCCACAGGCGCAACGCTCAATTTGAAGTTTTTCGCGCCGTCATTATTGACAATGTAAAATTTTCCGTGATGATGCGCGGCGTGATATTCCAACCCTGAAACGCGCGGCTGGATAATGCGCCACTCGCCTGCGGGCTGGTTTGCATCCACAAAGCGCATTTCATGGGCGTGCGTGCTGAAATGGTGCGTCATCACATACGCATCATCGCGGGTTTTAAGCAGGTACAAAAAGAAGGTTTTGTCTTTTTCCTCAAAAATCAACACATCTTCTTGCGGGTTTGTTCCCACAGTATGCCGGTGCAGTTTGCAGGGCCGCTGCGTGTCATCCAGCGTGATATAAAACAAAGTTTTGTTATCGTTCGCCCACTCAATGCCCGTATGCTCATACGCGCTGCCGTAGGCATTTTCAATCACATCGGGCAGCAAGTTTCCGCTTTGCAAATCTTTGAAATAAATCGAATAAATTTCCCTGCCGCCAAAATCCACCGCATAAGCAAGCGTCTTCCCATCCCCGCTGACTTGAAATCCGCTTACGCTGCAAAAGGGCTTGCCCTCCGCCAATTGATTCTGGTCGATCAAAATTTCCTCCGCCGCTTCAAGCGAACCATGCTTGCGGCAAAACAGCGGATACTGCCTGCCCGCTTCGTTACGGGTGTAATAAAAATATTCGCCGCGCTTTTCAGGCATGCTGGCGTCATCCTCTTTCATGCGCCCCTTCATCTCGACAAACAATTTCTCCTGCAGCGGCTTGGTGTGCTGCATCGCCTCTTCAAGATAATCGCTCTCGGCGCGCAAATACTTCAAGGTTTCGGGGTCGTTTTTATCGCGCAGCCAGTAATAGTTATCCACGCGGGTTTGCCCATGCTGGGTCATTTCATGCGGGCGCTTCGGCGCAACGGGGAATGAAGTCATCAAACCTCCTATCTGTATTCTTTGGAAGACAAGCCTTTCACATTTACAAGCAGGCTGTCTTTACGGACATAAATATCGCTTTCAAGAAATTGATAATCGTCTTGAGTACGCATATAAGCGGATAGCGCCGTGAAGTTATCCGCAATCACATCGGGACGTAATTCGCCAATGCTGTATTCATAATTCCACTTGTTATGACCGGGGTAAAACGCTCCCCTGCCTTCCCCCTTCGCCACCGTCAAATCATTCAGTCCAAGCAGGTCAATCGTTTTACGTTCCGCATAATATGGAATTTGCCCCGCCGCATGAACGGCAATCACCGCCTGCGGGTCGGTATTTTGGGCAATGTGCAAGCCGAGTTTCACGCGGCGAATATCCGCCTTCAACAATGGCGGGCTGTCGGCAATGGTCATCATCCACGGCTCCCCGCTGATGATAATTAAGATAATGATGGACAACGAAATGGCGGGATTGATTCTTAAAGCGGAGCGGTTCCGCAACTCGGACAAAACGCGGCTGGCAACACCCGCAAACAGAATCAGCAGGGCGGGCATTCCCTGTGTAATGAAACGGTTTGCCGCGTTTGTCTCCGGCTCGGCATAATCCCCGCCCACATAAATGGAGTACGCGCACTGGACGAGAAATACCGCCGCCAGCAAAAACGTTTCGGGGGTAAATTGCTTGTAAAAGAAAATCCCCGCGGCAGCGAACAAAACCGGCGCCAGCACGTCGCGCGAGGCGAATTGCAAAAATATCAACAAGCCGTGACGCGCGCGCTCCACCAACGAATAGCCCGTCATCTTGTGATAATATGTCGCGGGAAGAAAATCGCCAAAGTACGATTGTTGAAAATAAAAAATCGCTGCAAGCGTCAAGCCAACCATGAGCAATGGAAGCGTTGCGCGGCGTCCGTCTTTGAAAAACAAGTAAGCAAGCACAACCGCCGCCGCCAGCGCCGCATCCACGCGGACGAGAACCGCCAGCCCCAGCGCCGCGCCCGCCCACGCGGGGTGTTTCTTTGAAAAAGCCAGCCAAAGGGCAAGGTTAATCAGCAAAGTCAGCAAGCCCACTTCCATGCCGCGCAGCGACCAAAACACCAGCGGAAAATAAAACGCGGTCACAATCGCCGCAAGCAAGGGAGCGTAATCAGATTCAGGCGCGAGGGCGCTGGCAATGCCATGCACGGTGACAATATTCGCCAGCAGAATCACAGTCGAGGTGAGCATCAGCGCGAGGGAAATCTTGGAAGCGGGAAAAGGAAAGAGGTGTAAAAATCCCATGTACAGAGTCCAGCCGAGGTTGGTAAATCCCTGCACGGGAGGCTCGCCAATGTTCCACACCAAGCCGTGACCTTGCGCCAAGTGCCGCGCATAACGCTACCGTGAAATTGCTGTTTCATAGGTTGGGGAGCGTTGATAGGACCTACCGGACCGGAGGCTCTGCCCTAGCAACGCCATGGCTCACCCTGGT
>DAOTZP010000378.1:0-7251 GCA_034434265.1 Anaerolineales bacterium
GCAAAAACGCTTTACGATTGTCCAGCCGAAAGGTTTCGCGCAGCGGCGAAGTGGCGACCAAAACATAATTACTAAATGGAAAGTCGTTTTCGCAAAATTCTTTGACATTATCGAAATTGGGAATCCCCGTCACTGCAATTTTTTCCGGCTTTACGTCCTTGCGAATGAAATGCTCGGCATAGCCTTCGGACGCGACACAGAAAATTTCGTAAGCATTCGAAAGCCCATTGGTGGAGGTGTTGGCAAGATAGCGCGGCAACTTAAACCATTTCACCAGCTTATACATCAGGCTTTCGGGTTCGGTGATTCCTTCCTGCGCCAGCACAATTCGTTTGTTGCGAATGTTTTTGGGGATGATTAAGTCGCTGCATGTCAGGACCAAATCATAGTCCCGTGTTTCTCCGCGCAAATCCACAGGCAGATTGTGTTTCTTTAAGTACTCGTCCGTTTCGCGGCGGTGGCGCCCGCCCAGCACGGTGAAGTTAAGCAAACCCATCCGCGCGGCGAAATCTTCGTTTCCGTCCGCATAGTAGGGTGTGAAATAACAACGATGCTCACCCATCAGGTTCTTTGCAATTTTATGCATTTGCGTGGTCTGGTTTAACGAACCGCAGATAAAAAGGATGTTTGACATACGCCGCTCCGTTTTTCAGCAATATAAGGACTGATTGCCGAAATCAACGAAAAACATAGCGTCGATTCCATCGCGCTGGTGGGGCATGAGCCATACCTTTCCACGCTGGTAAGTTTGCTCGCCGCCCAAGCCGCGCCCATTGAGATGACTTTCAAGAAAGGCGGGGTTTGCCGTCTCTCGGCGGACGACTTGCGCCAATCCCGCCGCGCCACACTCGAATGGCTGCTCACGCCCGGCGTGCTGGTAGAGATTGCGGAAAAATAACTCACAGACAACAGACCTCAAGCCATTGCCTATTGTCCAAATACAACCATGCCCGATATAGACCTCGCCCATCCATCCTTATACATCAACCGCGAATTGAGCCTGCTCGAATTTCAACGCCGCGTGCTGGAAGAAGCGCAGGATGAATCCAACCCGCTGTTGGAACGGTTGAAATTCATCGCCATCTTCGGCTCAAACATGGACGAGTTTTTCATGGTGCGTGTGTCGGGCATCCGCAAGCAGATTGAATCCAACGTGCTGGAACTTTCGCCGGATGGCATGACCCCGCGCGAAGAGTTTGCCGCCATCCGCAAAACCGCGCATGATTTAATGCAGCAGGGGAAGCAATATTTTCAAAAAAAATTACTGCCCAAATTGGACAAGGCGGGAGTGCATATTCTTGAATATCATAGATTGAACAAGACGCAAAAAGCGCGCGCGGATGAATATTTCCACAAAGTAATTTACCCCATCCTTACGCCGCTGGCGCTGGACCCCGGACATCCCTTCCCGCACATTTCCAACTTGAGTTTGAACCTTGCCATCGTGGTACGCGATAAAAAGGGGCATGAAAAATTCGCGCGGTTGAAAGTCCCCGATACGCTGCCGCGCCTCATCCCAATTAAGAAATCCTCCGGCGCGGAAAAAAAAGACGGCACGATTGCGCATCACCATTATTTTGTATGGATAGAGCAGGTGATTGCCGCCAACCTTGAGGGGTTATTCCCCGGCATGGAAGTTGTCTCCACGCATCCCTTCCGCATTGTGCGCGATGCGGACGTGGAGATTCAAGAGCTCGAAGCGGATGACCTGCTCGAAACCATGCAGCAAAGCATCCGCAAGCGCAAGTTTGGCTCGGTGGCGCGCATGGCAATTTATACCTCCATGCCCGAAACGATTCGTGAATTGTTGGTGGAAAATCTCGAAGTTACGCCAAATGACGTGTACGCGCTTCATCCCCCGCTGGGGTTGAGCAGCCTCATGCAGTTATACAACAGCATTGAACGGCATGACTTGAAGAACGCGCCCTACAAGCCACGCGTTCCCAAAGCGCTCAAAAAAACCTCCGCGCCTGATGAAATTTTTGAAGCGATTCGCAGCGGAGATATTTTGCTGCATCATCCTTATGATTCTTTTTCCCCCGTGGTGGATTTTTTAACCGCCGCCGCGCGCGACCCCAACGTGCTTGCCATCAAGCAGACTTTGTACCGTGTCGGTTCAAACGCTCCCATCGTCCAAGCCCTGCTCGAAGCGGCGGAGCGCGGCAAGCAGGTCGCCGCGCTGGTGGAACTTAAAGCGCGTTTCGATGAAGAATCCAACATCGGCTGGGCGCGCGCGTTGGAAGAAGTCGGCGCGCATGTGGTCTATGGGTTAATTGGGTTGAAGACGCATTGCAAAGTGACTCTGGTCATCCGCAAAGAAGGCGAAAGCATCCGCCGCTATTTGCATCTTGCGACGGGCAACTACAACGCCGTCACCTCGCGCGTCTATGAAGACCTCGGCATGTTCGCCTGTGATGAAGACATGGGCGCGGATGCAACCGACTTGTTCAACTACCTGACGGGATATTCCGCCAAGCAGCATTACCGCAAGCTGTTGGTTGCGCCCGTCAATTTGCGCGAAAAACTGGAAGCGTTCACCCTGCGGGAAATCGAACACGCCAAGGCGGGCAAAAAAGCGCGCATTATCTTCAAGATGAATTCGCTGGCGGACCCGCGCATGATTCAATTGTTATATCAAGCCTCGCAAGCGGGCGTCAAAATTGATTTGCTCGTGCGCGGAATTTGCTGCCTGCGTCCGCAAGTCAAAGGCGTAAGCGAGAACATCCGCGTCACCAGCATTGTCGGGCGGTATCTGGAACACAGCCGCGTGTATTACTTCCACAACAACGGCGCGGACGAAATCTATCTCGGTAGCGCCGACCTCATGCCGCGCAATCTAAATCACCGCGTCGAGGTGGTATTCCCCGTCGAGGACAAAGCCAACATCCGCTATTTGCGCGATAAAGTTCTCGAACCGTATTTGAAAGACAATACCCGCGCGCGCATCCTCCAAGCGGATGGAACATATACCCGCGTGCATCCCGTCGGTGGCGAAAAACCTTTTGATATTCAAGAGCATCTGATGGGAATGTAAAAGTTAAACAGTTGTTAACTTATCTTTCAAAGGGGATTAACTCACGCTGGGTACAATGCAGGGGATATGGAAAACTTCCGCTCAAATGTTCGGTCTATCTTTGCGCTGTCTGCAGGGGAAATGTACCCGCCTGTTTCGGTGGGCGAGCTGCCCACGCACGATTACCAAGTTTCGCTCGATACGATTACGGAAAAAGTCACCGCGCATCTCGAAGCAAATCACGACATTCCCGGCGTGATTTTGGTTGAAAATGGAAAAGCGCACAGCATGATTCCGCGCGCGCAATTATTTGAACGGCTGGGGCGCCGCTTTGGCATTGAGCTCTTCATCCGCAAACCCATCGTTGAATTGCAGGAAAATCTCGGCGCGAGCGCGTGTATCATCTCCAGCAATACGCGCCTGCATGCCGCTGTCAATATTGCATTGAAAAGAGATTCGCATCACAGATACGACCCGCTGGTAATAGAATACGAAGACGGCAGCGCGCGCATGTTGGACATGCATGTGCTGCTCACAGCGCAATCGCTGGCGACTGAAAATATGAACAACATCGTCAGCAACATGCACCGCATCGAACATTCCATCAAAGCCGATATTCCCTTTGACGCAGCGCTGGATATGATTATGGACGCAATAAAGCGCACTACGCCGCATCACCGCGCTTCTGTCTTTATCAAGCCGCGCGTGTGGGAAAAAGCCTCCAGTCATCACGAACTGGTGCGCCCGCTGACAGAGCATGTCGGCGCGCACCCGCTAATTAAATCCATTTGCGATACAAGAACGCCTGTTCATATCGAAGATACCAGCGTTGCCGCGCGGCGCGGAATGGACTTTTTGGAAAAGACCAAAATCTGGCTGGGATTGCCCATTGCCAGCGGCAGGAACATGGATGGCGTGCTTTCATTAAGCCGCGCCACCAATACGCCCTTCACCAAAAATGAGATGGACATGGCAAAGACCTTTGCCGAATTCCTCAGCGTTGCCATCAACAAAACCGCAGACGGACACGACGAGCGCCAGTTTAAAGAAATGATAGAGCGAAAATTTATTTACTAACTGATGTTACGCATCTTTGTCATTTCGACGAGCCGCAAAGCGGCGGGGAGAAATCCTCTCGCGCAGGGAACAAGATTTCCACCCTGCTGGCACAATCTCGGTCTCTGCCGCTCCCTCGAAATGACAGCGCGCAAGGTGGGTTACGAAAAATCATAACCCGTTGTAACATAAAAAATCCATGCATCCATGTAATGTATTCCAGTACAACACGGCAACAGGTGAAGACATGGAATGTGAATATCACGAAACCGGCAAAGAAATTAATCTACGCAAGTTGCCGCCTTCAAAAGGGAAGAAGGGTTTTGCCTGTTTTGAACCGCCGATGTGCAGAGGGCGCAGAGTTTTGAATGAATTTCTCCGTGTCCTCCGCGCCTCTGTGGCAAAAAATTAAGCAAGGATAGCAACTTGGGTTAATCTTATAAAATTAATAAGGAAAGCTGGAGGCTGCCAGAGCGGGCGAAATTGAATCCAAATTTGCGGCATATTGTTCAGGGAAAAACGCCCGCGTCACCGTGGATGTATCCGGCGTGAAATTTCTCGCCTCCGCTGGCATTCGGCTGCTGACCGCCAACGCAAAATCGCTTGCCAGCCGCAACGAAAAAATGGCGTTACTTAACCCAATTTCCGAAGTATTAAGCGTGCTTGAAATGAGCGGCGTTCCCGCCGTCATTCCAACTTATTCCAGCATTGAATCCGCCGAAGCGGCGCCGCTTTCCGTCAAACGCGCTTAAACCTCTCCAAGGGGGATTTCAAAATAAAACGCGCTGCCCTTGCCTTCTTCACTCTCCGCCCAAATGTTTCCGCCGTGCGCTTCAACAATGTGCTTTGATATGGAAAGCCCCAACCCCGTGCCGGACCCAGCGCGCGACTTATCGGCGCGATAAAACCGCTCAAAGATGCGCGGCAAACTTTCAGCAGAGATGCCGATGCCCGTATCGCGCACCGCGAATTTAACCGCCCGCGGGCTTGCTTCCGCCGTCAGCGTAATCTCACCGCCGGGCTTGGTAAACTTGACCGCATTATGAATCAAATTCACCAACACCTGCTCCAGTCTCATCTTATCCGCGCGGATGTTGGGCAAACCGCCGCACGCAACAGTCAATTTCAAGCCTGCGCGTTCAGCTTGCATCTTCATCCGTTCCATTGCGGAATGAAGCAGATGCCCCGGCGAAACAAGCGCAAACTGCAATTCCACCTGCCCCGACTCAATGCGCGATAAATCCAAAAGTTCCTGCGCCATTTGAGTAAGCGCGTCCACCTCGGTGGCGATTCTGCCCAAAAAACGCGGACCGGCTTCCGGGTCGTTCAACGCGCCGTTTTGCAAAGTCTCAGTCAACGCTTTAAGTGAAGCCAGCGGCGTGCGTAACTCATGTGAAACATTGGAGATGAAATCACGCCGCACGGTTTCCAGCCGCCGCACGCGGGTTAAATCCTGCGCGAGAAGCAAACTTCCGCTTTCATGCTCATCAGGCACGACAATTAATTGCAAAAATTGCCGCCGCGCGGGCAGTTCCACCGACTCGACTTGAATCTCGCGCGTTTGCTGACATTTCCTCCACGCTTCAATTAGTTGATGATTGCGGACAACCTCGGCAACGCTGCGTCCAAGCGGCTCGCTCACATCGAACAACTTCCGCGCCGCCGGGTTGGCAAACCGCACCAGCCCCGACGAATCCGCAATTAACACGCCGTCGGTGAGCTGGTCCAGAATCGTCGCAAGGCGCGAAGTTTCAGCGCTCAACATCGAAATCTGCTGTTTCAAATTTGAATGAAAAGCGGCAACCGCATTGGAAATATGTTCAAGATGTTTTACGTCAGCGGGGATATGTTCAGGCTGCGAGCGAAGGATTCTCCCATACTCATTCAACCGCCTTCGCAAATCATAATACCGCCACGCAAACCACGCGGCAATCACAGTTAAAGCAACCACAACCGCCCATGCAAATGAATTCATCCTTCATCCTTCAAACCGATACCCGCCCCCGCGCACGGTGACAATGCGCGTTGGGTTGGCGGAATCTTTTTCTATCTTCTGCCGCAGCCAGCGGATGTGGACATCCACCGTGCGGCTGTCGCCGACATAATCCCACCCCCAGACGCGTTCCAGCACAAACTCGCGCGAAAGCATTTGCCTGCGGTGTTCGGCAAGGAACAAAAGCAAATCATATTCCTTTGGTTTTAGCGGAATCACTTCCCCGTTCAAAGTCACTTCACGGCGGGTCAAGTCAATCACAAGGTTGTCAAAAGTCAGCCGCTCATGTTTAACATCAGATGAAACGGCTTTGCCCATCTCTTCGCGCAGCAGCCTTGCGCGGCGCAGTTGCGCCTTCACGCGGGCAAGCAGCTCGCGCATGGAAAAAGGCTTGGTCAAATAATCATCCGCGCCTACCTCCAACCCTACCACGCGGTCAATCTCGTCGTCCCGCGCAGTGAGCATGAGAATGGCGGCGCTCATCTCCTTGCGTAAAATCCGCGCCACTTCAAAGCCGTCCACTTCCGGCAGCATAATATCCAGCACAATTAAATCTGGCTTCATTCTGCGGGCGGCTTCCAACGCTCTGCGACCATCGCCCACGGCTTCAACCGTGTAACCTTCTTTTTTTAAGTTATAGGCGAGCGTCTCCTGCAGGGAAAGCTCGTCTTCCACAATCAGAATTGATTCGCTCATGCCGGAAACTATACCATACACAAAATATTAATCTGTTAAGGTCATGTTAAATCCTTCCGCGCCGCTTTTGCGTGTAAAATTTCAATATATCCTCGCATCTAAACACCATGCCAAAAGAATTCACCTACACTTGGGTTTTCGATTTGCAATCTTCACCCGAAGCATTGTGGGCGCTCGCCTCCGACACGAACCGCTTCAACCGCGATACAGGTCTGCCGCGCGTGATTTTGCTCGAAAACACCAAAGGCATCAAACGGCTAAAATTTGCCCTGCCCATTCACATTGAATGGACGGAAGAACCCTTCAAATGGACGTACCCGTATCACTTTGGCATTTTACGCCGTTACAAAACGGGACCCATGGAGGAACTGCGCGCCGATTGCAACATGCAGCCAAACGAAAACGGCGGAACGACATTAACCTATCAAGCGCGCGTCAAATCGTGCAATCTGCTTGGCGACCTTATCATTCCCATCGCAATCGGCTTCATCAG
>DAOTZP010000379.1:0-6384 GCA_034434265.1 Anaerolineales bacterium
ATAGGTGTTGAAGGAAACGATACTGCCCGACATTCTCCATTGATAATATCCGGCTTTGTCGCCGGGGTAGCCGCTGATGGTGTGAGTGACGCCATAGGAGCTGGGAGCGCGGTAGCCAAACCAGTTTGTGAATGCAGCGCCGCTGGTTTGAATGGCGCCGTAGTCATAGTTTTCGTATTTATAGTTGGTCCAGCCGCTCACGGAGAATAAGCGGTATTTAAGGCGATAGCCATAAGGCGCGGAGGAGCCGTTTTTGCCCGGATACACATATACTTGTTTTGCCCAACCGCCGTCATTTTTATCGTGGATGCAGTGCCCGGCGGTAACAACCAAACGTGGACCGGCAATCCAGCCTGTGCAGCGATACCAGCCGGAATTAAACTGCATGGAAAGATACGCAATTACGCGATATGGGAATTTGGTTGTATCAGTAACTTTGATGCGTCCGTCCGCGCCAATGACCGATTCGGGAGCAGGTTCTTGTCCGGGCGCGAGTTTTTCCGGCAGATTAAGGTATTTTGCAGGAATTCTTTGGGGGGTTTTTTCCATTGTTCCGCGGCGCGGATACACAATGCGCGGTCCTGTTGTTTCTGGAATTGCCATCTCCCCTTCCACATCAGAAACAGGAGTATTGGGGTTAAACGATTCCTCTTGGGCGGTTACGGCGGGCGCGGAAAACGCTGCGGTAAAGATAACAGCAACAACCGCCACAAACGCGAAAAAGTATTTTGACATGTTCATGATTAACTGCTTCCTTTCAGTAAATAAGCCTGCACTTCAACAACACAAGACTTTTTCAAAAGATTTTATAAAACAACACCTCCTTTCGCACAAGAAATGTAAAAATTTTTTTAATGCTCCAAAGTCATTATACAGATTTTGTATATTAAAAACAAACGATAGTACATTACTAATGTACTATCTTTCCCTTACCCTTACCTTATCCCATTTGTTATTGTTGATAATACTTGTGATAAGTTAACGTCGGTTCGGGATAGCGAAAAAGATAAATTTTCATCGCCGAGATGCGGAGTGGTCAGAAAAATTCTCATCTTTGTTTGTGTTCATAAAGTAAGTTTAAGTTTGTAAATTGGCTACGCGAATAAATAAAACAAACTACGCGACGAGACTCGTTTGCCTCTAAAAGCGAACTGTATGATAATGTCAGCTTGTAAATTTGCGTATGCGTAATGGAGATAAAAATGAGCATTCAATGGTTGTTTGATGTCATCGAACACCGCAAAAAAAATCCAGTGGAAACATCCTATACCGCCAGCCTGTTAAAAGAAGGGTTGCCCAAAATCGCGCAAAAAGTCGGCGAGGAAAGCGCGGAAGTTGTTGTAGCGGCGCTGGCGCAAGAAGACCAAAGGTTGATTGAGGAAGTCGCGGATTTAACCTACCATGTGCTGGTTTTGCTCTCCGCGCGCGGGTTAACTCCCGCCGACATCGCCGCCGAACTGGAAAAACGTCATAAATGAAACGCATTATTCTATTGGATATTGACGGCGTGCTTGTCCAGCCGGGCGGATACCGTGCCACGCTGCGCGCCACTGTGCGGCATTTTCTGGGCGAATATCCAATCGAAGAAGACCTGCCCGCCAGCATGGAAAAACGCGGCATTTCCAGCGAATGGGATATGGCTCCCCTTATTATCGCCGCTTATTGGGACAATGTGCTATCGCGCCAGCGCATGGACGCGCTATCCCATGACGTGCGGATTGCCGCGCGCCAAATTCAAAGCCTGCGGACCGTGACCGAGCCAAAACATTTATCCATCCCTGCTTTTGAACTGGTGGAAGGAATATACCCTGCGGATGCCGCGTATCAAGCGGGATGTTTCAAATTCATTCCGAACACGCTGCAAAAAAACCTATTGACAGAATCGCGCAGCGTTGAAAAATCGCAAACCATGAGGGTGTTTCAACATTTTACGCTTGGGAGCAAAACATACAGTGAAACATACCAGCAGCCCTCGGAATTTGAAACCGATTCGCTTTTACTGCTGGAAGACAAGCCGAATATATCTCCGGAAATTGTCGAAAAATTAAACCATCCCCGCCATCATCTTGCCGCGTTTACCGCCAGACCTTCACACCCGCCGCGCGGAATTGAAGCGCAAATCGGATACGCCCCCGAAGCCGAACTGGCGCTGGAATTGATTGGGATGACGAATATTCCCTTAATGGCATTTGGCAAATTGGAATACATCGCCGCAAAGCGCGGACTTGACCCCGCGGCATTGGTCAAACCTTCGCCGTTTCAGGCGCTGGCGGGCATACTCGCCGCATGGACAGGAGACGAGCTTGCCGCATTAAATGCGGCATATGATTGGCTCATTACAGGAAAGTTAAACGAATTATTCAACGCCCTGCCCCGCTCATTCGAACTGATTGTGGTGGAAGATACAATGGGCGGCATCCGTTCGGTTCAAGCGGCAGGCGGTATTCTCAAACAAGCAGGCTTCAATGTAAATATCCGCGCCATTGGGCTGACCGGCGGAATCCCTGCAAAAGCGGAGGCGTTTACAAACGCTGGCGTTTCGTGGGTTGAAGATTGGGATAAGTTGATAAAAACAGCATTTTTATATTGACCATCCGCGCCTCCTCCCGTACAATCACGCCGCAAAATTATATATAATTTTCAACCCAGAGGAAAGCGACATGACGAAATATCGAGTCACATATTGGAAGGACATTCCCCAGTCATTTACTGTTGAAGGAAACGGACAGACTATCAAAAAAGAACTCTCGCAGAAAGTTCAAAATAAAATAGACGCATACGCAATGGCGCTTGGCTTGACTTCCACAACGGATTACGCAAAAGCATACAAACGCGGAAGTTGGGTGGAACGCGAAGGCACGGCGGAAGAAGTGGCGGCGGCATTGTTAAATGAATTGGAAGCGGAAGCCGCGCGGGTTGAAATTCCGCGCCGCGATAATTAGAGATTGGTCATTGGTCATTCATGGCAAAACATAACATCATCCTGCAACCCTCCGGCAGACGCGGAGAAATTGAAGCGGGCGCATCCATTCGCACAGCGGCGCGCGAGCTCGGCGTGGAAATCGAATCCATCTGCGCGGAAAACGGCACATGCGGCAAGTGTCTTGTCTTAATCGAAGAGGGACGCTTTGAGAAATACAACATTGATTCAAAGCGCGAAAACGTCTCGCCGGTCACGCCGCAGGAGCGGAAATATTTTGAGAGCCGTCCAAACTTGCTCAAAAGCAAAGGCTGGGAGGTCGGTCATGTGCGGCTTTCATGTCAATGCAAAATTCGCGGCGATGTTTTGGTAAATGTCCCCGAAGAAAGCCGCGGAAACAAGCAGATTGTCCGCAAAAGCGCGAGCAGCCGCCCCATCGAAATCAAGCCCGCCATTCGCAAATATCTTGTGAATATGAGTCCGCCCACGCTGGAACGCCCGATTGCGGATTGGGAACAGCTCGCCAAAGGGCTCGAAACTTCGATGAGTTTGGTGCGCGGCGGCGAGGAAAAACTTCCGCGCTGGCATGAATTATCCATTGATTATCAATGTCTGCGGACGCTCTCCAAAACGCTGCGCGACGCAAAATGGAATGTCACCGTTTCAGTTTGGAATGACAAGGAAGTGATTCAAGTGCAGCCCGGCTTGCACGATGATAGCTACGGCGCGGCGGTGGATATTGGCTCGACGACGGTGGCGCTGTATTTGTGCAACCTGCGCACGGGCGAAGTTCTCGCAGCCGAGTCGGAAATGAACCCGCAGATTGTGTACGGCGAAGACGTCATGTCGCGCATTCAATACACCATTGAGCACAAAGACGGTTTGGAAAAACTGCACAAGGCAATCATCGCCACGCTGAACAAATTATTGAAACAGGCGGTGAAGACCGCAAACAAAAATATCTTCGCCAAGCAAGGACGCGAAGCGGATAAATCCGCGTTCATCAAAGTGGAAGACATTCTCGAAATGGCGCTGGTCGGCAATTCCACCATGCATCATCTTGTGCTAAACCTCCCGCCAAAAGATTTGGGACTCGCACCCTTTGTCCCCGCCATTCATGAATCATTGGATGTCAAAGCGCGGGAACTTGGCTTGCAAATCAACCCGTCTGCAAACGTTCACGTCCTGCCCACCATTGCTTCGTTTGTCGGCGCGGATACCAGCGCGATGATTCTCGCGGAAGAGCCGCACAAGCAGGATGAAAACTGGCTTTTGATTGATGTGGGAACAAACGCGGAACTTGTGCTGGGCAACCGCAAAAAACTATCCTGCACATCCACGCCGACGGGACCCGCGCTGGAAGGAGCGCATGTTGAGTATGGCATGAGAGCCGCGCCCGGCGCAATTGAGCGCGTTCACATTGACGAAACAACGCTCGAACCGAAATATAAAATCGTGGGCGAAGAGGAATGGAACACAGGCAAGGCAAAGGGAATCTGCGGCTCCGCGATTATTGACGCGGTGGCGGAATTGTTCCGCGTGGGAATCGTGGATTCGCGCGGCAAGTTCAAAAAGGATTTGAAGACCAGCCGCGTGCGCGAAGGCGCAAACGGTTGGGAGTACGTCATCGCATGGGCGGAGGAAACTTCGATTGGCAGGGATATTCCCATGACCCAGCAGGACGTCCGCCAAATTCAACTTGCGAAAGCCGCGCTTTTCACCGCCGCGCGCACCTTGCTCAAGCGCGGCAAACTGGAAAGCCCTGATAAAATTATTCTCGCTGGCGGCTTTGGCAGTTACATTGATAAAGAAAAAGCCATGCTCATCGGACTCATCCCCGACTGCGCGTTGGAGAATGTGTACGCGGTTGGCAACTCCGCCGGAGACGGGGCGCGGATTGCATTACTTAATATCGAAAAGCGCAACGAAATTGATTCCGTCACGCGCAAAGTGGAACGCTTTGAACTGCCCACAGACCCTGAATTTCAAAATCAGTTTATGCAGGCAACGAGTTTTCCGCACATGAGCGAACCGTTTCCGCACATCGCGCATTTGATTCCGCACCGCCAAACAGACCCGATGGCAAAGAAGTTTGCAGTAAAGCGGGCTGAATCCTGAATTTACATCAAGGAGATTCCATGAATAAATTTCTCGAAAGACTCAACAGCGGAGAAATCCTCGTTGCGGATGGGGCGACTGGCTCGAACTTGCAAAAGATGGGACTCAAACCCGGCAAACCGCCCGAAGACCTGGTTATTGACGACCCCGATACCCTGCTCAAACTGGCGAGTTCCTTCGCGCAGGCTGGCTCGGACATTATTCTAACTTGCACCTTCGGCGGCACGCGGATGCGGATGAAAGATTCCAAATATCAAGAACGCGCGCCCGAAGTGAACATGCGCGCGGCGGAAATTGCCCGCAAAGCCGCCGCGCTCAATAACGGGTTGGTCGCCGGTTCAATGGGACCGGTTGGCGCGTTGATTAAGCCCTACGGTCCGCTTGACGCGGAAGAAGTCAAAGCGACGTTTGCGGAACAGGCAAAAGCGCTTGCCGAAGGCGGCGTGGATTTTCTTCTCATCGAGACCATGTTCGCGCTTGAAGAAACCACCGCAGCATTTGAAGGCGCGCGCTCCGTGACCGATTTGCCAATTGTCGTTTCATTTAGTTATGATAGAGGAACGCGCACGATGATGGGCGTCAAACCAAAGGATGTGATTAAGAAATACAGCGCAATGGGCGCGGCGCTCGTCGGCGCAAACTGCGGAACAACCCTTGATAACATGGAAGCCGTCATCAAAGAATACAAGGCGGCAATGCCCGAAACGCCGTTGTGGGTAAAACCCAACGCGGGCGTGCCGCACATGGATGTGGAAACCGAACAAGGCGTGTATGATATGGGTCCCGAAGACATGGCGGTTTACACAAAGAAATACATCGAACTGGGCGCAAGAGTGGTCGGCGGATGCTGCGGAAACACCCCTGAGCATATTGCGGCAATTGCAAAAGCGGCGAAGGGGAAATGAGAAGTAATTGGTGATTGGTAATTGGCGCAGTGCGGGTTGCAAGTTGCGAGTTGCGTAACCTGTAACCCGTAACTTGTATCTTGTGCCTTGTGGAGCATTGATGCGCGGAAAAATTTTAGAGTTATTGAGCGGAAAAAAAATTGACGAAGCTCCCGCCTTCAGCGGATTGATTCACATCTCATCGGAGGGGTTGGCGCGTGAAGGGTTAACGCTGCATGAAGTTCACAAGGACGCAAAGAAAATGGCGCGGGCGGCGGCAAGCACATTCAAACAGGCGGGAATTCCATCCGCAGCGCTGCCGCTGGATTTATGCTTCCCCGCCGAGTCGCTGGGCGCGGAGTTGAACTTTTACGAAGGCGAAGAACAGTTCCCGCAGGTAAGGAAGTTGCTGTTTCAAAGCACAAGAGAGATATTGGAGGTTGAAGAATTGAAAATTGGGGG
>DAOTZP010000380.1:0-2100 GCA_034434265.1 Anaerolineales bacterium
CAGGATTGACGCGCTTCATATCCTGCAAGACCAATGTGATGATGTCCTGCTCCAGCGAGTCGGAGCGCTTCGCCAGCGCGGAAATTCCATCAGCGGAAAGACCCACCAGTGCGGAGTTTAATCGTCCCGCGACCTGACTCAACTTTTCCTGCGCCACAGGCTCAGCCAAAGTCAATACCTGCTGCTTGACTTCACCGCCTTCCAGCACCAACACCATCAGCGCCTGCCTGCCTTGAGTCGAAATCAACTCGATGTGCTTGAAGCGCGGAGTTTCGACTTGCGGCGCGGTCACCACCGAAACACCCTGTGATTGCCGCGCAAGGATGGATGCGGCGAGCGTCATCCACTGCTCCACTTCGGGGCTGGCTTGAAAGAACTGATGCGCGATGGTACGCTCCACCGAAGCGGGCAATTCCGCCTGTTGAATCATCTGCTCGACGAAGACGCGGTATCCCTCTTCGGAGGGGACGCGCCCGGCGGACGTGTGCGGCTGGCGCAAATAGCCCATCTCGGTCAGCGCCGCCATTTCGTTGCGCACCGTCGCCGCGCTCAAATCCAAGTGAAAACGCTCCACCAAATGTTTCGAGCCAACCGGCTGGGCGGAGTCAATATAATCGCGGACAATGAGCAGGAGGATGGTCTTTTGTCGTTCGGTCAGGTTTTGCATAGGTAAAATCCGCGCTCCCATAGTGAGAGCGCTTTGTAAATATATCAGCGGGGATGAATGAAGTCAATAAGAGAAACGTAAGAAAAACTCCCGCGCCTGCGGGAGTTAATTTTTTATTTGGGGAGCGGACGCCACGCGGGGTCGAAGTCCTCGTATGTATCCCCTTCCGTTAAGCGGGACAACCCGCCGCCCGACTGGGTTGAGTAATAAACATGTTGATACCGCCCGCCGCCGCTTTCAAACGCAAGCCAAAATCCATTGGGGGAATAATCAACATCTTCGGACGACCTGGTGCCGAGGAAAATCTTGCGCGGCTCCTGGGTGGAATTAATATTCAAAGAGAGCAGGGCGGGGAATTCAAACCGTCCGCTTGTAATTCGTTGCTGATTGAACAAAATCGAATCGGTTGTACCCGGAACCCACACGGGTTGAAAGTTGGACAGTGAACTTCCGCTGGCATAGACCTTCGTTTGATTCGTGCCGTTGCTGTTCATCATCCAAATTTCATAGGAATCAACCCGCTTGTAAGCATAAATAATTTTTCTGCCGTCAGGCGACCAAAACGGATGGCGCGCATGTTTGGAGACGGGGGTTTCGGTAAGGCGGGTGATTTTTTGGGTTTCAAAATTATACGAATAAATTTGCATGTACCCGTCTCGCATGGACGTGAAAGCTATGCTTTTTCCGTTGGGGGACCAGACAGGCTCAAAATCGCCGCCCAAGCCGGATTGGATAACTTGCAGCCCGGAGCCATCCACATTCATCAGGTATAAATCCGCTTGGGGGTAGGTATCGCGCTTCACGTCACAGGGCGAGATGAAAACCAGTTTCATTCCATCCGGCGACCATGCAGGCTGGCACGCGCCTTCCGGTTTGTTGGTGAGGGGTTTTGCCTCGTCTTTTAACAAGCTGGTGATATAAATTTGGGCAACCCCCGTGCGGGTGGATGCGTAGGCTATCTCCAAATAATCAGCCCCAAATGGGGTTGGGGTGGCGTTTGGGTCGGCGGTAACGACCTGTACGGGCGTGTTGGTGGCAGACGGAACAGCCGTGAAGGTATCTGTGGGAAGAATAACAGAACCTGTTCCCGGCGTAACTTCCATGACTGACGAAGTAGGGGTTTCCAGAGCAGCGGGGGCAGGCAAAAAAGGAAGCCATGATTTCAATTCAGGGGAGATGAATTGGGGAAAGAAAAAAAACATCCCAAGAAACCCCATGACCAAAAAAGCAAGCAGCCCGCCGAATGCAATCAAGCGGTTGCGGCGTTCGCGCTCGCGTTGTTTCTTGCGCGGGGAAACGAACGCATAATCCACCGGCGTGGAATGAACCAGCGAGGAAGCAGGTTTGGGCGCGGCATCCACCTGCGTATTGAGTTCGCTCTTTTCCGGCGGCGGCGTCACCGTGTATGTGCCAAGCAGTTGCTGCGTTTTTGA
>DAOTZP010000381.1:0-4192 GCA_034434265.1 Anaerolineales bacterium
GCATGATTAAGTTGCAGGAAAAAATTGACAAACAGTCCATCAGGAAAGTCCGCTGGTATCAAAAGGGCGAAGACGCGAACTATGTCCCCATGCCGATTTTGGGACCCGACCTGATTGACGTGCGCCGCAGCGCGGAATTCAAAGCCGCCGCCGCGAAAAAGGAAGGTGCATAATGGCTGCTCCTGCTGTTCAAACTGTGGATTTGGTTGCGCGCTTCCCCGAAGCCGTCACCGCCGAAACCCGCCCGGGTTATACGGGCTTTATTGTCAAGAAAGAAAATCTCGTTGAAGTGGCAACCGCCATCCGCGATGAGTTTGGGTACGATTTGCTGACCGCCGCCACCGCGGTGGATTACATCGCCGAAAATAAAATGGAGATGGTCTATCACGCGTATAAGACGACGGGCGGCGGCGCGCTGGAATTCAAAGTTCAGGTTGAGCGCGTGGACCCGATTGAAATTCCCTCGCTGTGCGGCGTGTGGGCTGGCGTGGAATTTCAGGAACGCGAAGCGTATGACCTCTTTGGAATCAGGTTCACCAATCACCCCGACTTGCGCCGCATTTTGATGTGGGAAGGCTACGACGGGCACCCGCTCCGCAAGGATTGGAAAGAACCGTTCTTTGAAGAAGAAGCCAAGCCGTACAAAAGCCGCTGGCCCGAGGGGCATCACACATACGCGGAATTCAGGAATCCCTTCCGTGATAATTTGAAATTCCCCGAGGGATTCGACCCTGACGCCTACCAGCCCGAAAACGAAAAAGATTTATATGCCTCGCTTGAACGTTACACCATCAAGAACGAAGATGGAATTCAAACCGATTACTCCATCGTCAACCTCGGACCGCATCATCCGTCCACGCACGGCGTGCTGCGCGTGGCTGTGCAGTTAAACGGCGAAACCGTGATGGGTTTGAAACCCGTTATGGGCTACCTGCACCGCAACCACGACAAAATCGGCGAGCGCAACACCTTCCTGCAAATTATTCCCTATACCGACCGCCTCGATTATTTCAACTCGATGAGCAACAACTTCGGTTATGTGCTGACCATCGAAAAGTTGATGAAAATTCCGGTGGCGGAACGCGCGGAATACATCCGCGTCATCATGGCGGAACTCAGCCGCATTCAAAATCATTTGATTTTCGTCGGCATGTTAATCAACGACCTCGGCTCAATGTACACGCCCTCGCTGTACGCATTTGAAGAGCGCGAGCTCATCCTTGATATTTTTGAAGCCGTCTCCGGCGCGCGTATGATGTGCAACTACTTCCGCTTTGGCGGCGTGGTGCGCGATATTCCCGAAGACGTCATGCAGAAAATCAAAGACCTGGTCTTCGACCGCCTGCCCGCGAAAATTGACGAAATGGAACGCCTGCTCAATGAAAACGAAATCCTCGTTGGACGCTTGAAGGGCGTGCACATGATTAACGCGGAAGACGCCATCCGCTATTCGGTCACCGGACCTGTGCTTCGCGCTGCGGGCGTGCCGTATGACATCCGCCGCGCCGACCCATATTCAATTTACGACCGCTTCGAGTTTGACGTTGCCTGCCGCCAAAACGGCGATATGTACGATAACTATCTCATCCGCTTTGATGAAATGCGTCAATCCATCCGCATTTTGGAGCAGGCGTTGAAACAAATCCCCGCGGGACCCATTAACTCACAGAAGCCGCAATATCAAGTCCGCGTGCCTGCGGGCGAAGCATACGGGCGCGTTGAATCCCCGAAGGGCGAACTCGGCTTTTATGTGGTCTCGAACGGCAAGCCGAATCCGTACCGCTATCACGTCCGCCCCGCGTCCTTCGTTAACATGACCGCGATGGAGCATATTGCCAAAGGCACAAAAATTCAAGACTTTGTCGCGCTGCTTGCCATGCTGGATATTGTGATGGGCGAATTGGACAGATAACGGTGGTTGAGTAAGCGGCGGGTTTCAATACGTTCCTTCGGAACTACTCAACCAGCGCCGCCGTATCGAAACCACTAACAGGAGAACCGAAACTATGTTTGGAAAAGGTTTACTTAAAGGCTTAAGCGTTACCTGGAAGCGATTCTGGGATACCTACCTCGATGACATTGCTTGGATGATGAAAGGCAAGAAACGCTACAACACAAAGGAGGGCATTGCTCATCGTTCCAGCAAGAACGCGCGCGGCATTTTCACCGTGCAGTATCCCGAAGAGCAGTTAATCCTGCCCGAAGAATTCCGCTTTGTGCCGTTCCTTGTGTACGATGAAGGCGCGGATGGCAGCAAGGAAGTGCGCTGTACGTCCTGCGGTATTTGCGCCAAAGTCTGCCCGCCGCAATGTATTTGGATTGTCCGCACCAACGACCCGAAGACGGGCAAGCCCGTTCCGCAGCCCGCCGAGTTTTATATTGACGCGGATATTTGTATGAACTGCGGCTTTTGCGCGGAATACTGCCCGTTCGACGCAATCAAAATGGACCACGATTTCGCCATCGCTTCCTACCAGCGCAACGTGTATAACCTCGACCGTTTGCTCAAGCCCGCTTCGTACTATGCGAGCATTCGCCCTGAGAACTACGCCCGCGAAGAAGAAGCCCGCAAGGCAAAAGAAGCCGCCAAGGCTGCCAAAGCCGCCCCCGCCGCTGCGGCATAAATTTCATTGCAAATGCGCGGAGCGCGCGGAGGTTTGTTTTCTCCATGCGCTCCGCGTTCCATGTGTTGAAACTTTTTAACAGGTATATTCAAATGACAATTACAAAAGAAGCAGTATTAGCCGCGTTGAGCAAGGTGCAGGAACCCGAACTTCACCAAGACCTTGTAACCTTGAACATGATTCGCAACCTTGAAATTCAAGGCGACAAAGTCTCATTTACCGTCATGCTTACCACGCCCGCCTGCCCGCTGCGCGGACGAATTGAAAAAGAGGTGCGCGAAGCCGTGATGACCGTTGAAGGCGTGAAAACGATTGACCTGAAAATGGACTCAGACGTCCCCAACGATGGGCGGATGCGCGGACTGGTCAACACGCCCATTCGCAATGCCATTGCCATCGGCTCAGGAAAAGGCGGCGTGGGCAAGTCCACTGTATCGGTCAATATCGCGGTTGCGCTGGCGCAAAGCGGCGCCCGCGTGGGACTGATGGACGCGGACATTTACGGACCCAACATCCCCACCATGCTGGGTGTGGAAAAACTTCCCCCGCCGAACGGTCAAAAGATGATTCCCGCGCAAGCCTACGGAATCAAAATGATTTCAATGGGTCTGCTTGTCAAGGCTGGTCAGCCGCTCATCTGGCGCGGACCGATGCTCAACTCCGCCATTCGCCAATTCCTCAGCGATGTGGAATGGGGCGAATTGGATTACCTGATTATTGACCTGCCGCCCGGCACAGGCGACGCGGCGCTTTCGCTCGCGCAGGCGCTTCCGCTCAGCGGGGCGGTCATCGTTACCCTGCCGCAACTCGTCTCGCTCGAAGATGCGGGACGCGGTTTGAACATGTTCAAGACGCTTGAAGTCCCCGTGCTGGGAATTGTTGAGAATATGTCCTACCTTGAATTGCCCGACGGCAGCCGCATGGATATTTTCGGCTCCGGCGGCGGCGAACAGCTTGCCCAGGCAACCGAAACGCCTTTCCTCGGCAAAGTGCCAATGGACCAAAACGTCCGTATTGGCGGGGATAGCGGCAAGCCGATTGTGGTCACCCACCCTGAATCGCCGGTTGCCAAAGCCTTGACTGAGATTGCGCAAAACATCGCGGCAAAGGTCAGCGTTGCGGCAATGAGCGCGAACAACAGCCTGCCCATCAATATTACCGAATAGCCCAGCTGGGATTTTTTCAAACCTCCGAGGTCTTAAGACTTCGGAGGTTTTTGTTATGCTGATACAATACATCCATGACATCCAACCTTCGCAGTCTCATGCTTAACCCCAATTTGCTTGCCCCTGAAAAACAAACCCTGCTTGCCGATATTGCCGCCGCAGCCGCATCCAAGCAAATGACTTGTTATCTCGTTGGCGGATTTGCGCGTGATTTGCTGCTGGGCAAACCCATTCATGACCTGGACGTTATCGTCGAGGGCAATGCCATTCAACTGGGCGACGAACTGGTCAGCCGTCACGGCGGAAAACTCACCGCGCACCCAAAATTTTATACCGCCGTGTGGACCTTGCGCGACACTGACGAAACGATTGATTTAATCACCGCCCGCGCGGAATATTACC
>DAOTZP010000382.1:0-12790 GCA_034434265.1 Anaerolineales bacterium
ATTGAGCATTATAAAAACCCCTCGTATCGCGGAAAACTTGACCCGCATGATATTTCGTTTGCCGATAACAACCCGCTGTGCGGCGACCACATTCAAATTGATTTGCGCGTGGATGCAAACGGCGTGGTGACGGACGCGCGTTTCGACGGTCACGGCTGCGCCATTTCGCAAGCCTCCGCCGACTTGTTGATTGAATCCATCATTGGCAAGCCGTTGGAGGATGTGAAAAAACTCAACCGCGACTCAGTGCTGGAATTGCTCGGCATTGATTTGGGTCCCGTCCGCATGAAGTGCGCCTTGCTTTCGCTTAAAGTGTTGAAGGCGGGCGTGTACGGCTTGGGCGAAGCCAGCGACGATTTGGTGGAGTAGGCATGTTCAATTACGCCTCTCTTGAAGAATCAAAACTGGAATTTGTGGAGATTGCGCCCGCTTCCGAACTCCCCAACGGCGAGCGTTTGTTTGTGGATGTGGGCAACAAGCCGATTGTCATTTTCAACATCGCCGACCAGCTGTTTGCGATTGGCGATATTTGCACGCATGACGATGGTCCGCTGGGTGACGGCTCGCTTGAAGGTCATACCATTGTCTGCCCGCGCCACGGCGCCGAGTTTGATGTCCGCACCGGGCAAGTCATGTCCATGCCCGCAGTGGTGGATATTCCCGCGTATCCCGTTCAAGTGCGCGAGGGAAAAATTTTTATCGGCATTCCCAAAGAATAAAATTTGTAATCCCGCGCTTCAAACAAAAAGTGACAGTTCCCTTGCAAGGGAACTGTCACTTTGCTGTTAATGTATGTCCGCCCTACGCCGGAACTTTGTCCCATTCTTTTTGGGCAAATTCGTATCCGCGCCGCAGGGCTTCAAAGTTTTTGGGGAGCAAATGTTTGTGGCGGGCGGGGAGATGACCTTCGAGCGCCTTTTCCAAATCTTTAAGCGAAAGTTCGGGCAATGCGCTGAGCAGCGCGCCAACGGCAACCATGTTAACCAGTTTGCGGTCGCCGATTTCTTCCGCAATTTCGTTGCACGGGATGAGGATGACGTGAATGTCATCGCGCTTTGCGCCGCGGTCCACCATGGATTGATTGACAATCAATGTGCCGCCTTTTTTCATGAGCGGTTCGTATTTATCGAAGGAGGGTAAATTCAGCGCAATTGCCAGCGGGGGATTTTTTACCAGCGGCGAGCCGATTTCCTGGTCGGCGATGACGACGGTACAGTTGGCTGTGCCGCCGCGCATTTCAGGACCGTAGGATGGAATCCATGTCACTTGTTTTTCTGCGTCCATTGCGGCGTAGGCAATCACCTGCCCGCCGAATAAAACGCCTTGTCCGCCAAAACCGGCGATGATGATTTCTTTTTGCATGGTTCACCTATTTGATTTGTTTCACCGCCTCGGCGACTTTGTAGTCGCCAAGCGGGAACATGGGTATCATTTGTTCTTCGACAAATTTAAGCGAGTTGACGGGCGTCATGCCCCAGTTGGTTGGGCAGGTGGAAAGCAGTTCCACCATGGAAAATCCCAATCCACGCACTTGGGTTTCAAACGCGATGCGAATGGCTTTCTTTGCCAGACGAATGTTCTTTGGGTCGTGCAGGGAGCGCCGCACGCTGTACCCGACTCCGTCAAGGGAGGAAAGCATCTCCGCCATGCGGATGGGATAACCCTGAGTCTCCACATCGCGCCCGTTGGGGGAGGATGTGGTCTTCATGCCGGGCAGAGTCGTGGGCGCCATTTGTCCGCCCGTCATGCCATAGTTCGCGTTGTTGATAAAGATGACCGTGATGTTTTCTCCGCGCGCGGCGGCGTGGACAATTTCGCCCATGCCGATGGATGCAAGGTCGCCATCGCCTTGATAGGTGAAGACCACGCGGTCAGGTAACACGCGCTTGATGCCGGTTGCCATGGCGGGCGCGCGTCCGTGCGGGGCTTCGACGAAATCGGTATCAAAGTAGTTGTAAGCAAAAACGGAACATCCCACCGGCGCAACGCCAATGGTTTTGCCCAGCGCGTCCATTTCTTCCAACACTTCCGCAACGAGACGGTGGGCTACGCCGTGCGTGCAGCCCGGGCAGTAATGCGTGGGGGATTCGGTAAAACCTTCGGGTCTGGTGTAAACAATATTTTCAGCAAGCATCTTTGCCTCTTATCCAATCACATGCGCGATGCGCTCAATCCACGCGTCGCGGGGGTGAACATCCATGCGCGGGGTTTCTTTGGTAATGCGGTGAATCTCGTGCAGGATTTCATCGGGGAAGGGGACAACGCCGCCCATGCGTCCGTAAAATTCCACAGGCGCGCGGCTGCGGACGGAAAGGCGCACATCTTCGAGCATTTGCCCGGTGTTCATTTCGGTCACAAGGAAGGCTTTGACGCGGCTGGCAAGCTGGTTAATGATTTTGTGGGGGAAGGGGCTGACCGTGATGGGGCGCAGCAGCCCGACTTTGATTCCCTGCGCGCGCGCTTCGCGCACGGCGGAGAGGGCAACGCGTCCCGCTGTGCCAAACCCAACCACAACATATTCGGCATCATCAAGGAAGTATTCTTTATAGCGCACTTCGTTGGCTTCGATGCTCTGCCAGCGTTTGAGCCATTTGAGATTCATCTTTTCTTCGTCAACGGGGTCAATGTAAATGGAAGAAAGCACGCGCTTTTCCCGTTTTCCCATTGTGCCGTTGGTTGCCCAGTCCCAATCTTTTCGCTGCATGGGTTTCATTTCCGGCATTTCGGCTGGTTCCATCATTTGACCGACAGAGCCGTCGAGGATGAGCATACAAATTGTGCGGTATTTTTCGGCGAGGTCAAACGAGAGGACGGTGAGGTCAATGGCTTCCTGCACGGATGCGGGGGCAAGCACAATCGGGTTGTAGTCGCCATGCCCGCCGCCGTGAACGGCTTGATTGTAGTCGCCTTGCGCGGGGGCTATGTTTCCCAGCCCCGGTCCGCCGCGCATGACGTTGACCAGCACCGCGGGGATTTCCGTGCCGGCAATGTACGAGATTCCTTCCATCATCAAACTTACGCCGGGAGAGGAGGAGGAGGACATGACGCGCACGCCGGTACATGCCGCGCCATAAACCATGTTGATTGCGCCGAGTTCGGATTCCGCTTGCACAAACGCGCGCCCCAATTCGGGCAGGCGGCGCGAGAGATATTCGAGGATTTCGGTCTGCGGGGTGATGGGGTAGCCGAAGTATGCTTCCAGCCCTGCGCGGACGGCGGCTTCGGCAATGGCTTCGTTCCCTTTCCATAATTCTTTTGGCATTGGTTAACTCCAACTGATTACGCCGCAACCGGCGCGGCTTGTTGTTTTGTCACTTCACGATAAACGGTAATTGCGGCGTCGGGACAAACCAGCGCGCAAATAGCACACCCCGTGCATCCGTCTTTGAACGTGTGCGCGGGGTGGTAGCCTTTGGGGGTCAGGTGTGACATGTTCAGTTCCATCACGCCTTGCGGGCAGGCGCTGATGCATAGTTCACATCCTTTGCAGTATGTGTCGCTTACTTCGATCCAACCTTTTGCAGCCATTGAATCTCCTTATTTGGACAAACAGGTTATTTGAGAAGTTTGACAGAATTAGGCAGGTTTCTTCTCTTTCTTGATTATGTCCGTTTCGGCAAAAAGCGGTTAGTGCCATGCGTCATATATGGGATGATACGAAAATCACCCGTTTTTTTGCGCGCTTTTTGCGCTTTCAAAAAGCGTTTTGGCTTTTACAAATTTTTATGGGTAATTTAGCATTTGATAACTTTGAAACGCAAGCAGCGCAAACATGAGCGCCATGTACATGCTGCCAAAGACAGCAAACCCAGCCACTGCCATAATTCCGCCCGCGATGACCGAAATCCATAACGCTTTGCGCGTTCCGTTATACGGGTCGGTTTGAACCAAAACATGCCGCGTGATTTGACCGCCATCCAGCGGGTAGATTGGGAGCAGGTTGATGATGCCCCAAAAGATATTGACATAGATGAGCGTGATAATCAAATAATTTAAGATTTCACTGCCGTTTACAAACCCTGCAATGGGAATGGGAATAAACCCAAGCAGGGTGGTGATTTGCGCCACGCCGCCCGCCATGAGGACGAGAAAAACAATCAATGCTGCAAATAAAAACCCTGTGAACGGTCCCGCGGCGGTGATGATGATTTCTTGATTTGGGCTTAAGCGCACATTTGCCCAGCCGCTTCCCCATGCCACAGGTTCGGGGATGGTGACTCCGCCTGTGGCGTGCAGCACAATGCTGGAACGCTGTCCGTAATAGCGCATGGCAAGCGCGTGGCCCATTTCGTGAATCAATACCGAAATGAAAGCAGCCGCAACCCAAAGCAGCATGTTCACGAGGTTTGTGCTGCTGCCGAGCAGCAGCACAATCAACCAGAATAAAGGATGGACGCGCACGGGAGTATCGAATACCGAAAAGCGCAAGTCAAAACGGGTGGGGGGGAAATTGGTTATCATGCGGGCTGACCTTTTTTTGTTTTACAGCCATTGTAACCTCATCCGCGCGGGAATGGGCTGCGCTGCTTGCGCACATAAATTGATGAAGCCGCCATGCGCACGGGATAACGGGAAAAGAGTTTCTTATGGTATGTAACAAAAGTCCTGTACAATTTCTTCTTCTAAATTGATAATTTCTTCATCTTTGCTTTACCGAGTAAAAGGAAATAATGGTATGAACAAAAAACTTTTGATAATTGCTTTACTGTTTTTTCTGCCCGCCGCGATTGCTCATGCCAAAGGCAACTTTGATTACGTCACCATCAAAGGTCCCGGCATTATTGGCGAAATTAACGCAACCAACCCAGCGTTGACAACCGACTTTTTCGCCTTTGCTGATTTTTCCAAAGGCGAAATCAATCCGCCTGCCGAGCCCGGCCAGGGGTATCAAGTAGTGCGCGTGTACGTGGAATTTACCGACAGCAAGCCGAAAGATTTGCCTTTTGACCAATTGCATTATTATCCCTACACGGGATATGTATATTACGATGGGGTTGCGCAAGGCTCGTCTGAATACGACGGCAAATGGTATGCGGCAAACCCGTCCGCTGAAGCGCCATTTCGAAATGTGCTGGCGCAGCGCGCATTGCTCGCGTGGATTCCGTTTGGAGCGTTGGTGATTATTCTCATTGTATTCGCGGCGGCTTATTACAAGAAACCAAAAACCAGATAAGAATCATTTGACCACAGAGCTCACCGAGAGAGCAGAGAGTTTAGAAAACTCTGTGGTCAATGTTTTTTAACGCAACACAAACGTACCGGACTTTTCATCATACGCCAAAATCACCGCGCGGCTTTTCTCAAAAGTTACTTGTGCGGAATACAACAACCTGTAATCGTTTGCATCGTCTTTCATCCACACTTCGATTTGATGAACACCCGGGTCAATTTGCAAAAACTCCAGTGCGGAGATTCTGCCGTTGCCGCTAATTCCGGATGGCTGGTAAGTTTCTTCCAAAATCGTTTCGCCATCCAGTAACACGCGGACGGAAATGGGGAAATGCGAGCCGCCAAAAATTTTCTCCGCGTCGGCGCCTTCGGGCAGCACAACTCCTTCCGGCACGGCGGAGACATCCACCTTGCCTTTGGCGTCAAGCGCAAAACGCAGCGCGCTCTGTTCGGCAGATTTCATCCCTGCGGGAATTTCCAGCGGAATCGCCAGCGCAAATAAAGCCAATAATAAAATTGTTCCCGCAAGCCCGCTTGCCAGTGAAGGCATAAGTTTGCTTCGTTCTTTCACGGGCGGCAATACCGGCGCGGATTTTTTATCCTGTTCATTATGCAGATGATTTAAGAATGTCTCAACGGCTTTGGAATCTCCCGGCGTTACTTCGAGCCAGTGCAGGTCTTTGGTCACCAGCGCGGGGCGCAAATGCAGGCGGTTCAACATCCAATGCGCGTCTTCGCGGTTCAAACTATCATCATACGGCTGGGAGAGGATGACAATATCGCGCGCGCCCTGCTGGTGAAGATGTTTCACCCACTCGATATTGACCGCGCCCACAGACGGAAGAATCGCCGCGATAACGCGCGCCGCGTTTTTTTCTTCGGGCTGGGAGAATACCCGAATGGGAGAAGAATCCCCGCCCGAAGCGAGCCGCGCGGGCAGAGTCCCCAGCGCTTCGTCGCGTTGGCTTGCAAAGAGAATCGTCACCGCGTTCCCCGAATCCACTTCACGTTTCAACGCGCCTTTGAGGGCGTTATAAGTTTGTTCGCTGTTGTATCCGCCGCGCAAATTAATCGCATCTGTCGGGCATGCTCCCGCGCAAATTCCACAACCTGTGCATTGATTGGCGTTGATGATAGCAAGTTTGTGATATTTGGTCTCGTCGTGACTCTCAATCATGCGAATTGCGTCGTAGGGACATTCGGCATAGCAGATGTTACAGCCCGTGCATTTGGGATTTTCTACAACGGCGGGCGCGAGGTCTTTGCCTTTGGCAATCCACGGCAGGGCGAATAAACTGCCGCCAATCAGAATCGCCAGCCCCCAAAAGATGACATTGCCCGAATATTCGATGACGGGCAGAAAGCCAAGATAATATGCGTCCATCGGCACGGATGTAATGAGACGCGAAAGGTCGGCTTCTGCAAAGGATTGCGCCGGTTTGATAAGCGAGAGAATCGCCAGCCCAACCACTGCTTGAATGCTTGCCCAGCGCGGAGACCACCAGCGCGCGCGGGCGAGTCGAATGCCGTGAATGTAAATGCCGAGAAACCCGATGAGCGGCAGGAAGACATGCAAAAATAAAATGATGACGAAGTTGGAAAACGTGCGTGATTCTAAATCGGCGGCGACATAGGTGAGACCTGACGTGCCGGCGAGCGTTTCCATCATGTATTCGGTCATCCATTGGGCGCGGGTATCCCAGACCAACCAATATCCCATTGTGCCTGTAAGCCAAATGCCCGCAAGCATCATCCAACCGCTTGTCCATGCCAGCCATCGCTGCCCCCAAAATTTATCGCTGAACAACATTTTGAGCAGGTGCAGCACAGTGAGCAAAATCATCGCGTCGGAGGCGTAACGGTGAATGCTGCGCATGAGCGAACCAAACCAATTTGAGTCAATTGCTTGCACGGTGGCATAGGCGACATCCAGCCCCGGGCGATAAACCACGGTGAGGTAAATGCCCGTGAAAATCAATACCAGCAGCATGAAGATAGTCAGCGTGCCGAGATGATACAGCGGGTTGAAATCCGAGCACGCGAATCGGTTGACGAAGCCTTCGGCGCGAGTCCAGAGTTTTTCAAAGGCGCGGAGAATTTTGCGTTGAGCGTAGGGGTTGGTGAGTGTCATGCGTTAGGTTCCAAGTTTCAGGTTACAAGTTACAGGATACGAGTTACAACATGCATGTTGTGTGTCTGCTTGTATACCTGTTTACTTCTCCACTTCTTCCCCCAACAACGGAAAGCCATTCATCTTCATTGCATTGCTGGTGACGAATATACTGCTGGCAACCATAGCAAAGGCGGCGAAGACGGGTTGCAAGAGTCCAGCCATTGCCAAGCCGACTCCAATGAGGTTGTAAATCACCGCCCAGCCGAGGTTTTGCTTGACGCGCTTCATTGCTTCGCGCGAGAGGTCGAACAGCCACGGGATGACGGTCAAATCATCGCGCATGAGGACAATATCCGCGGCGGTGCGGGCGACGTCGGTGCCGTGATTCATCGCCAAGCCGACGGTAGCGGCGGCGAGCGCGGGTCCGTCGTTGATTCCGTCCCCGACCATGGCAGCGTTTTGTGAGAGGCGGTTCATTTTTTCATCGGGCGTAAGCGCGGCTTGCACGGGGATGTTGAGCGCGGATTGCCATCTCTCGCCCGCGCTGGAGTCGTCGCCTGTTAATATGCCAAGTTCCAGCCCGCGTGATTGAAGTTGCGCCACTACTTCTTTTGCTTCCGCGCGGATTGTTTCGCCAAGCGAGATGATTCCTTGTATATTTCCATTCCAGCCAACATAGACGATGAGTTGACCGTCCGCTTTCAGACTTTCAGCGCGTTGAGAAAGTTCAGCGGGGATGTTTAGATTTTTGTTTTGCATAAGGCGCAATGAGCCGATGAAGATTGGAGATTGGTAATTGGTAATTGGTAATTGAGCAACGACGCCCATCGCGGAGATAGATTTGAACGACTCAGGTTTGATGAGTTCAATTTGATTCGCTTTGGCATACTCCACAATCGCCTTTGCAAGCGGATGTTCAGACTCATTCTCAATCGAAGCCGCAACCTGCAACAACTGTTCTCTGGTTACTGAATACTGATTACTGATAATTTCCTTAACCTTCATCGGCAGCTGCGTCAGCGTGCCTGTTTTATCGAAGAAGACTTTCTCCGCCTTTGACAGTCGTTCCAGCGCGGCGGTACTGCGGAGAATTGCTCCTGATTCAGCGGCGCGTTCAAGCGAGAGCCAAAGCGTAAGTGGAGTGGCAAGTCCCAACGCGCAGGGACAAGCAATTAATAAAACTGAAAGCGCAACGAGCAAGCCTTGTTCAAAACCCGCGAGATAATTCCAAATGAGAAACGCAATCGTGGCGAGGAAGAGCGCGGCGGGAGTCATCCACGCGGAGAGTTTGTCCACGGTTCGTTCAAGCGGAGAGCGCGCCCACAACGCTTCGTGCAGCAGCCGTCCGATTTGACCCGCAGTGGTGGATTCGCCTACGGCGGTGGTGATGACTTCAAAACTGCCGTCAAGGTTAATTGTGCCAGCCTTGACTAAATCGCCTTCGCGGTGCGGCACAGGTTTGGGTTCGCCCGTCAGCAGGGATTCGTCCACATCGCCTTCGCCGCGCGCGATTTTTCCATCCACAGGGAGGCGCTCGCGGGACGAATTCGCACGCGCATTCCGGGTTTGAGCTCCGCCACGGTGACGGGTTTATCGCCCTCGTCAGTAACAACTGTTGCCGTGTTGGGAACTTGCTCCAACAGTTTAGCAACGGCTTTGTTGCCCGATTTGTGCGCTTGCATTTCCAGCCAGCGTCCAACCGAGACCAAAAAGATGAGCATGGTGGCGGTGTCGAAATACAATCCGCCGTGACCTGCGATGAGATGATAGACCGAAACCCCAAACGCGGAAAACGTCCCGATGGTGATGAGCGTGTGCAGGTTGGGCTGCCCGCGCAGCAGGGAGGCAAAGCCCGCGCGCAGAATCGGCAAGCCGAGCAAAATCAGCACGGGAATACTGGTGACCAACATCATCACCTGAAAGAAATCCACCAGCGGCTGCGATTCGGGCGTGGCTAGGTTGAAAATCTCGCGGATGTAAATCCCCGCGCCGACAATCATGTCGTGCAGGACCATCACGCCGCCGATGAGCAGGCGCGTGAAAAATGATTCTTCTTCGTCGTATGGTTTCTCATTGGGGAGCGTGGCTTTGTAACCAAGCGATTTGACGCGCTTGGTGAGTAATTTGTAATTGGTAATTGAAGAGTCGAAAGTGATGTTGGCTTGCTGTTGAATGAAACTTACTTCCACGTTTACTACCCCATTCGTGCGTTTGAGTTGCTCGTTTACCAACCACGCGCAAGAGGAACACCACATCCCGCCGAGAGTGAGTGTGACGTTTTCCACATTCGCTGTGTTTGCAACGACAGTCGGCGCGGCGGGAGTTTCTTCCAGCAGCGCGGAGACTTCCATACATGACGGGCAGCAGAATACATCTCCGCGCGCGTTGGTCAGCGGGTGGAGAGTAGTTAACCCGCAGAGGGAGCAGGCGGAGAGGGATTTAGCAGGGGAAATGTTTGTTGCTAACATGTGTATGTGTTTACCTGTTTACCAAACCATTAAATTTCCAAGCATAAAATGTTCCACCATGCCCAATGACGCAAACCCGCGCATGGCGAATTGGAAGCCGAAGAACATCATCACAAGGGAAGCAAGGGCGCGGGAAAAAATTCGGGAGGAGGAAAATGCCGCCAGCCATTTAACGGCGTATAAACTAGGGACGGTGGCAATGCCGAAGACGAGCATGTTCACCGCGCCTTGAAAAATATTCGCGGAGGCAATGGCGGTGATGAGGGCGGTGAGAATTAAGCCGCAGGGGAGAAGTCCCCAGAGGAGACCGAGAATGTATGCGGTGAGTGGAGTCGCGGCGCGGTACGCGCGAATCATCCTGCCCCAGCGTTGAATTAATCCTGCAAATAGAATTTCGGGCGAGGGGGTGAGCCCAATCAATGCGGATGCCATATAAAAGGCGATGATTGCAAAGATAATTGAGAGTGCGGCTTGTAAATTCCCGAATGAAAAAAGCGTTTGACCAAACGCGCCGAAGAGCAAGCCAAGCAAGGTATAGGCGGTGATGCGTCCCGCGTGCGCGAGTATCCACGCGGATTTATTTTGGAAGATGGATTGACGCTCAAAGAGTATGACAACTGCGCTGCACATCCCCACGCAATGTCCGAGGCTGCCGAGTAAACCGAGAAGAAGGGAAGCAAGCATAAGTTTGCTCCCGCCCGAAGTTGGCGAATCCTTCGGGCGGGGTTTCAAAGGAGAGTGTTACTTGATAAACCATGTACGTCCGAGCAACCACCAGTTGCTGAGATAGTACACGGCAAACCAAACGAGGAAAGCAAAGACCAGCACGAGCGTGCCTTTGGGTTGATTCTGCTTGTCTTCCATTTGATGGTCGGTAAGCTTTGTTGATTCAAGCAGCGGGTTGTGTGTGCCGCTGACAAGCAGCAGGTTGGTTGCTTCTTTGCGCTCGCCAGTGAGGATGGAGACCAGCACGATGGCGACGTACATGATTCCGCCGATGACAGCAATCACCGCGCCGATGCCAAAAATGGCAAGCGTAAGGTTGACCGTGCCGGGAATTGCGCCGGAGAAGGTGATATCCCAATTGCGGCGGGAGACGCCTTGCAATCCGCTGGTAATCATGCCGAGCGAAACAAGCGCGGAGCCAACTCCATACACATAGGGCTGCCAGACCGCCCATGATTTCAGTTTGAGTTCCTTGCGGAAGATGAGCGGGATGACGTAATAGGTGAACGCCATAAATGCGGTTGTTGTGCCGCCGACAACGGTGGCATGGAAGTGACCGGGCAAACGCAGCGTGTTGTGCGCCAACATGTTAATTTGTTCCGTGCCGATGGTTACGCCGGTTACGCCGCCAATCCAGCCGAAGAGAATCATCGAGACGACCAAGCCGGAAAAGCCGGGTTCGTTCCACGGACCATTCCGCAGCCAGCCGAACAAGCCTTGACGGTATCCTTTGGCGCGGAGCGCAATTTCCAACGCGGCGGGAATTGAGAAGGCGTGCATCATCGAACCCAAGACGGCGAGATACATTGCATAGGATGTGTTGACCGCTTTCCAAGCAAAGGTCAAACCCGGGTCAACCAACAGGTGATGCGCCGAGCCGAGATTGATAAAGAATAGATATAGGATGAACGCGAGGCGCGAGAATTTCTCGTTGACGGGACGAATGCCGACGGTCATTTGCGCGAGCATGTACCAGACGGAAACCATTGCCGCGAGATTGACTTGCTGTGCGGGATGTCCAAATCCCCAGAAGAAGTTGCGGTAAATGCCCGGGTCATAGTTGGCGAACATGCCCAGCGACCAGAAAAACGCGGGGACAATCGCCGCGGCGCCTTCGAGCAGCGTGTAAACAGCCAAAATCGCGGCGGTCATCAAGCCGAAGACGGCAAGCGGTAACGAGCCTTCAAAACGCGCTTCGCGTTTGGCGACGACGATGTTGATGAAGAAGGTGATGACTTGTATCAACGCGCCGACGGCGAAGAGGATGTAACTCAAATAGAAAAGCGGATGCGCTTTGAGCGGCACATACGCGGTGAAGGTGACAATGGACTTCGGGTCGAACAGGACGACGAAATTTGCCATCAGCCCGCCGACGGTCATCAAAACCCAGCCGAACCATGCCAGTTTGGGGGCGGCGTGCCGCGCGTTGAGTAATGCCGTCGAGCCGAAATGCAAGCCTGCCATTTCAAAGAAGACAATCCACGCGACGAGCATGTCAATGCCGTGCAGGGTCAGCAGGCGGTAGAACCACGTTGCGTCCAGCAGGTGAATTGCCTGCCAGCGGGTGAGCGCAATCAGCAGCGCAAAAATTCCGCCAAGCGCAAGCGTGACAACCGCCATCACCGCGTTGGCGATGATGAGTCTTTCGGTGTGCATGTCCACTTTGAGGGTGGTCACTCCGCATACGCGGTAATCGTCCTTCGCGCCGGACGTCCAGGGAAATGTTGGAGAAAGTGTTGTCATCTGAAAACTCCTATTTCACGATGATTTTGCCAACCATCGTGTGATGACCGAGCGAACAAAATTCATTACAGACGATGGTGAACTCGCCCGTTGAGGTTGGGACAATGGTAGCAACGTAATCGTAGCCGGGGATGATTTGCAAATTGATGTTGACCGGCTGGAGCGAAAAGCCGTGCTGCAAATCCACTGAGGAGATGTGCAGGCGATATTCTTCGCCTTTGCGGAATTGCAGAATGGGATACCACTGCCATGTCCGCGCCAACAAGTACACATCGCTGCCGGCGGGCGCTTCTACAACGGGCATTGTCACGCCGTTGACGGAATCTTCGCCGACTTTGTATTGCTCAACAAACGAATTGACCATTTCGTTGAATTGCGCGCTCGTGACGCGATAGGTTTCCGTGGGGACGTTCTGCTTGCCCATGTAATACCAGAGCGGCATCATAATCGTCAAAAACACGCACCAAACGAACGCGACGGTCAGCCATGTTTTTTCCAACCGCCCCATGGGTTTCCACCAGATTTTTTCGGGAGCTAACATTTCTCTTCTCCTTTACTTTACTTTGCCAGC
>DAOTZP010000383.1:0-16340 GCA_034434265.1 Anaerolineales bacterium
CCACGTTCACCTTGCCGCCCGCTTCGCCCACCCCCACGCCGCACAAGCGCGGGTTAAATGTGCCAATTGGCGATTACTACAAATTTGTCATTTATAAAGCCAAAGGCGGAGAAAGGCTGGAAGACCTGGCGCTGCAATACAATACCACTGTGGAAGCCATCATCAGCATTAATTTCAAAACCACCAATCCGCTTTTGAATGCCACGCTTGTCATTGTGCCGGTTGGCTTTTCAAACGTGAAGGATTTGCCCATCTTTGTCGCATATCAGGTGCGCTCCGAAGACCGAGGGCTTTCAGCGGACGGGCTGGCAAAAGTATTGCGCGTAAATCCCTTTGACTTAAAGTATTACAACAACATGTTTGACCCCGCCGAACGCCCAAAAGTTGGAGATTGGATTCTTGTGCCGTGGCCCCGTTCGGTGAAAAAAATATGGAGATAAAAGTAAATAAAGAAAGCGGGCAAAGAACGCTCGCCGGGCTGCTTTGCAATGAAGATGCGGCGTGGGAAATGCTGGCAAATGCAAACGCGGCAGTCCTTGCGAAACAAGCTGTCGCCGAAGGGGTTGCGCCTTTAATTTATTGGATGGGAAACAAAACAAAGAAAATAAACAGCCTGCCGGGTGAAATTCGCCAAATTCTCCAAAATGCCTACGCGAAAACATGGATGCAAAATCAAATTCTTATAAACGAAGTGGAAACTCTCACGGCGCAACTGACGCGCAAAGAAATTCCGGTTGTGCTGCTTAAGGGTATTCACTATGGTTTGGCATACTACCCCGATGCAGGCACGCGACCTATGGGAGACGCAGACCTGCTCGTGCCGCGCCGACAAATTCACACCGCCGTGCAAATTGCCAAGTCGCTTGGCTATCAAGACTTTTTGCCCGAAGCCGCGCCCGGGCTGAACAACCTGCTGGCAAATGCCTTTTGTTTAAGAAAAGACAATAACGCGGTCATTGAAATACATCACTCATTAATTGCAGCCGAAAGCTTCAATTTTTCCGCGCCGATGGACTGGTTTTGGGCGCAAACCGAAACGTTTAACAATCCGCGTTTTTCAGGCGTTTTGGTGTTATCGCCAAACGCGCAGATGCTTTATGCCTGCGCCCATGCCATGCTGCAACATGGCGGACACAATGCCTCCTTGCGCTGGTTTTACGATATTGACCAAATCATCCGCGCCAACGCAGCCCGGCTGGAATGGAATCTGCTGCCCGAACAGGCGCGCCAACTGGAATGGAGTTCAGCAGTAACGGCGGCATTGGAACGCGCGTGCGCGTACTTCCACACCTCCATTCCGCAGGATGCGCGCGAACATCTCGCCGCAAGAAGCGACCGCCACACAAGCCGCGTGGCAGCCCTGAGCAAAAGCCCTGCCACGCATACGCAACTCGAAATGCAGAAAATAGCCGCGTTAAGTCTTTGGGGAAAAGCGCGCTTATTGCTTGCCCTGCTCGTCCCCGCCCCATCTTATATGCGGTGGAGATATTCCATTAAATTCACATGGCTGCTGCCCGTGTATTACGCGCGGCGCTGGGGCGCAATCGTATGGGACGCAGGAAAAGCCGCAATATACAAAATTCGGGCTTTAATATGGAATTAAGAAACAGCTTACAAATATTACAGAAACCTTGTTTTTATGTTGGGTTGCCAGTACAATCAAAAAAATTGTACGACAAGTTTATTACAATTTTCAATTTTACTTATGCATTGATGCGAGGTTGATGACAATCGTTTTGATTTAATTTTATACAATCAATCATCCCAAGCGGATGCAAAGACCCCAAGTCTTCAGATTGGTCGCTTCTCCTGATTTATTCGTTTGTCCTCATTATTTATTTCAGGTAAAGATTTGGGCGAGCAAGCAGCGAAACCGGCCGCAGCGGTGTTCGCTATTTGCATTTAACTAGGACTTGTTTGCCGGAGGAACCATGACAACAACTACAACCCATCGCCTTGATTTTATTTTTCGCATTACTTTTTTATTTGTTTATGTAACCACACTGCTCGTTCCCGCGCAGGCGGCTTTTGCCGCGCCGGTTGCGCCCGCGCAAGCCGAAGCGGGCAATGAACTGCCGGAGATTTTTACCCCGGCCCCGGGCGGTTATACCATTGCTTCACAAGAGCAGTTTAAACCGGGCAGTCGGAAAAACGGTGAGGCAGCTTCCGCCGCGCCGCCGAACTCCTCAGGACTGCCTGATTTCGACGCGATAAAAAATTACCTGAAAGGCTTGCTGGCTCCGGCTTATGCAACTTCGGCTCCCGCTTCATCTTACGGGTATTACAACGGCGCAGACAACCCAAACGCATGGAACGGGCTGACCATTGAGCCAATTACCGCGTATAACGTGATTGTGGATTCCAACGTTTTGGCGCCTTCTTCTTACGGTCCAAACTCGGCAACGATTGGCGCAAAGTTCTGCAACACCAGCGGCTCAACGTTAAACAACGTCACCGCTTATATTGGCGATTACAACAACACTGGCGGCGGAACTCCCGGCGTGTACCCGGTATTGGACGACACCACATACCCCAACTACGACAGCAGCCAAACGTTTGACGCGGCTTTCCCTCACCTTGCAAATGCCCCCACCGCAGTGGACTTTGGCGACCCCGCCCGCTTTTACGCTTTGGAGCATGAAGCCGGCTCGGTGACAGACCAAAATGACGCCACCCGATTCATTGGCAATCTGGCTGCGGGAGAGTGCGTTACCCAATACTGGCTGGTGAGCTACCCGCGCAAGGCATTGATTAATGGAAGCTGGGTGGACGTGACCGGCGGCGTAAAACCCAATGACGACCTGTGGCTGCCGTATGAATTTTGGGCAACCACCAGCAGCAACAGCAGCACCGCGTATTACAAGCGCTTTTTGACCATGCGCAACGAAATCTCCGCCATGGCAAATAAAATTTGGCCCAACACTGACAGCAAAGTCCCCGATGAATATTTGGAAGCAATCAGCGAAGTGCTGGGCTGGGATACATGGGTGGAAGGCGGCGGCACAACAGCCTTTCCCGGTCAGACCGCCGTCAGCCAAGGCATTTGGTATGACTTTGGCGTGATAGGCGCGGGGTTTGATAACAACTACGACCTTGTCCCGGACCGCAACGCATGGGTGCAGCCCATCGGCGATGCAAGCTCGTATGACCCGGGCTGTTTCCGCTTGGTACGCACATACGGCATTGTAATTGTGAAACTGAATGACGGAACGGAATTGTTGATTCCGTTTGTGGACCAAATGTACTTTGAAAACGTACCGGAAAACAATACCGGCGCAGTTGGCTTGGTGTATTACGAATATATGGCATTGGACGGCGCGTGTTCGGCGGGCTTGACGCCGTATCAGGAAGTCGCCTCCGGCTATGATAACGAAAAATTCAACGCGGATTTTGGCGCGGGCATTCCTCCCCTGCAAAGCCAGGAAACCATCATGACTTTTGAGAAGACGGATGCGCCGAGCGTCACCAACCCCAACGCGCAGGTGACTTACACACTCGCCTATACCAACGTTGACCCCGACGGACCGGGCGGCATGAGCATCAGTGTTGGCTCACCCACACAAGGCGCGCCCTTTGTAGTGCAAGACAAAATCCCCACGGGAACTTGTTACGTTTCCAGCCCAAATTCAGCAACCGACAACACCGGCACAAATTTGTTGGTGGACGGGGCGTACACGCCTTCCGCATACACGGTCTTTTATTCCAGCGATACAGACCCAACAGATGGCATCACCTGGTCCACTTCGCTCCCCACCGACCCAAACGGCGCGACGCCAAACTGCAACGAAGCCGTGACTTACGTCCGCTGGACTCGTACTGATGAGGTTGCCAATGGCTCCACCGGACAAGTGGAATTCAAAGTGTATGTGCCTTCAGATTATGTCACAGCTCAAAGCAGCGTGACAATCGAAAATACCGGATGTATCAAAATCGGCGAAGGTCCGTGCTTTGCAGAAGACACCACAACCACGCTGGTTGCGGGAAACAGCTCGATTAATGGCACAGTGTGGAAGGACGACGGAATCAGCTCAGGCATACTCGGAAACGCGCTGCAAGACGGCGGCGAAACCGGCATTATTGATAACGACGGAGACCCTGACGACGCAGACACTACGGGCGTCACCATTAAATTATATTGGGATGCCAACGGCGATGGTGATTACTCTGACACGGGCGATTTTCTGCTTGCCGAAACAACAACCATGAATTACACCGTGGTGGATGGGCGCGTGCAATTTTCCGGCTCCAATGTGACCACAACCGAACCGCTCGCGGGCGGCATTAACATCATTAACGGCTTGGTGGATGTGGATGGAGACGGCGACACAGACGCAAACGATGACGGCTTCTTTGGCGGATACCCTGTCTTAAACGGGTTTATCAATCCGGACAATGACGGAGTCACCGGCGAAGCGACCGACGACGGCACGCTTGTCGGCGTGTATAACTTTGGACGTCTGCCTGCCACCAGCGGCTCTGTGGAATATATCATTGTGGTTGATACCGCAGACGCGGATATTCCCACCGGCTACGGCGCCACCACCCCCACCTCGTACAACAACATTACACTTGCGTCCGCCTCAAACTATGGCGATGCAACCGACGGCACAGAACCAAGCGACTTTGGCTTCGCGCCTGCGCTGGCAATTAACAAATTTATCACCCCAACCACATACAACGAAGGCGCAACGCTGACCTACACCATTAAAGTCAGCAATATTTTGCCCGGCAGCGGCACAAGCGAAGCAACATGCAAATATATGCTTTGGGGGCAGTATGCGCCGCCGGACGGCACCCCAAACTCAGGCAGCGGTACAAGCGGCTGGATTAATCCATCTTATGCCTTTGGCGCGCCGGATGAACTGAAAGCCACAACCGATATGTCCAACGCGAATGACTACATGGGCATCTCCGGTTTTAACATCGGACCAATGGGCGGCAGCATTACCAAAGTATCGTTTGTTTTCAACATCCATGAAGCAAGAGAAATGGATAGTACAGGCGTCCCCAATCAACAAGACCGTTTGTTCGTTCAAATTTATTATGGCACACCCGGGTCGCAACGCACTGTTTACGAATACAGAGGAGATGGCAGCGTAAGCGTTACATACGCCGGAACGCAAGGCGGCTCCACCCCTGCGCTTGTGGATAACGACGTTTTCGCTCAGACGTATGGCGCGGAATATACCGTAACACAGGAATTAGACCTGCAGGATGTTGTTGGCGATACAGGGCGCACCAGCTGGTATTGGAGCGATTTCACCAATAACAAAATGGAAATTCGCCTTGAAAGCAACAAAGCCGATGGCACAGGCGATGTAGGCGCAGACGCGGTAGGCTACCTGATTGAAACAGACGGAACCTGCGGCGGCGATTCCACCACCCTTAACCCTGTTCCGCTTACAGACGTTTTCGACAACCGCTATTTGACCTTTGTTTCTTCCGACCCGCCGATTTCTTCGCAATCCACCAGCGGCAACGACACCACTCTTTCATGGAGCAACGTCGGTCCGCTGTACGCGGGAGAAACCAAATTAATCAACGTAACGTTTACGGCGGCAGACTCTGTTAACCCAACCACCAACACCGCCACCAGCGCAAACGCCAAGTTTGCAACCGGGCTGCCTGCAAACTCTCCCGTGACAGACACGCAGGATGTTGTCATCACCCAGCTTGGCTCCATCAGCGGCAAAATTTGGCAAAACACCGATTCAGACGGCTGGCAGGGAACTAATGGCTATGAAACCGGCGAACCCGGCATTGCCAATGTGAACGTGCGCTTGTATGTCTGTCAAGTGGGCGGGGCAAACTTTACCCACCCCGTAGCAAACGCAGATAGAGGAAAAACCTGCGCAGGCGTGGGCGGCACATGGGTATTGGCTTCCACCTTAACGACCGGAAACAGCGGCGAATACACATTCAACAATCTGCTGCCCGGCTTTTACTATGTGGATGTGGAAGACGGCACGCTTGGCAATGGCACATCTGTCACCTCCACGCTTCCCACAGGCGCAACCAACAACGGCGAGAAAGATGACAGCAGCAGCGACCAGGACGGCACGCCTCAAAACGCGGGCAACGGCACATGGGGCTTGCCAACCAACGCGTTAACAAACGGCAGCGGTGACCTCGCCCTATTCGACTACTTAACAAGCGGTGAAAACATCACCAATGTCAACTTTGGTTATACAATCGCTTCGCCCCTTATCTACGGAACAATTTGGCGCGACTACAATGGAGACGGCATCCGCAGCGATACCACCACAGAAACCGGCTGGTCTGGCGTCACCGTTACAATTTACGCGTGTACAACCACCGACCCGCTAACCTGTTCCGGCACCCCTCTGCAAACCACCACCACCAATAGCAGCGGGTATTACCAATTTGCCGGTTTAAGTACCACCTCATACTATCGGATTGTGACAACCCCGCCATCCGGCACAACCAATACCGATGAAGAAGCGCCCGGCGACGACAATACCAACACCACAGTAGCCACGCAAGGCACAGCCGGAGACAGCGTGATTATTACCTCCGCGCTGTTGGCATCCGGCTCGCAAAACGGCGGGTTTGACTTCGGCTATCATCAAGCTGGCACAAATTCCATCGGCGATACCCTGTTCTACGATTGGGACGGCGACGGCACGCAAGACGCAAATGACGAAAACATGCCCAACATCACAGTCAATCTTTACAAAGACTTGGATGGCGACGGCATGTACGACGCCAACGAACCGCTGGCAGGAACTGCGGTCAGCTTTGGTTATAAAGTCACCGACGGCAAACTGGATACAAATGATAGCGGCACAGGCGGCGCAGGCGACACACTCGGCAGTTTAAGCGGAGTAACCACTCTGGCAGGCGCAACAGCCTCCGGCGCCAAAGTGACCGATGGGTTCATTGACGTCAACGGCGACAACACCATTGACGCCAACGATACCGGCTGGTACAACGGCATCAAAATTATCAACGGTTTGCTTGACATTGACGGCGACAACACAACAGGCGACACCGGCGATGACATTGAAGCGGGTCAGTACCGTTTCAACTACCTGTTCGCCGACACCGATGGCGAAAAGTACATCGTCCGCGTAAATACAGCCGACGCCGACTTCCCAACCAACGTCATCGAAACCAAAGACCCCGGCGAAAGCGGCGTGTGTTCCACTTGCGACAGCATGAACGGCGTAACGCTCGATACCGACATCAATTCCGGCAATAACTTCGAGCAGGACTTTGGCTACAAGCCCAGCGGCACAGGCGCCATCGGCGACTACGTCTGGAAAGACACGGACGGCGACGGCATTAAAGACAGCGTTGAAACCGGCTTAAGCGGCGTGACCGTCCGCCTTGAAGTGGACTTGAACGGCGACGGCACATACGTCACGCTTTCCACCACAACCACCAACTCCAGCGGATATTACCTGTTCTCCAACCTGCCCGTCGGCACGCTGTATAACTACCGCGTTGTGCTGGAATTAAATACCGCCAACAACAACATCATCCCCGACGACGCATACGGCAACCAATACTACAACTCCACCGGCACGCTGGTGGATACCACAACAGACTACCTCTACATCAACACGCCCATTACAACCGGTTCGCCCAACAACCTCAACGGAGATTTTGGCTTTGCTCCGCCCGCCGCCATTGGCGACACCGTCTATTTGGACATCAACGGCAACGCCACGCAAGACAATAACGAACCCGGCATCCCCGGCGTTACCGTAAGCCTGTACACCTTCACGGACAGCGACGGTGACGGAAAATACGACCACACCGAAACGCTTGGCAGCCTGATTTCCACCACATACACCTCCTATAAAGTGATTGACGGCAAGATAGACGTCAACGGCGATGGAGCCGCGGATTCCAGCGATGACGGCACAGCCAATGGCTGCACCGTTGTGGATGGCTTAATCACTGGCGGCTGCACCACATATCTCGGTTACGCGCTCCTCAACAACGGCGGCGGCAGTTACTATGTAGATGTGGATGGAGATGGAATCGGCAATGCGGGCAACGACACAGGCGATGACCTTGCCCGCGGCGAATACCACTTTGACGGACTCCTCCCCAACAGCGCGGGACAAGGCTATGTGGTAGTCGTCACCCCGCCCGCCGGAGCCACCCTCACCGGCGACCCCAGCACTGACGGCGTCCCCTGCAACGGAGACCCCGCCTGCGATAATAAAGACGGAATGCGCCTGTACCCCGGCACCAACTACACCGGCGCAGACTTTGGCTACCAAATGTCCGGCACATTTGGCGACCAATTATGGATTGACACCAACGACAATGACAGGGTAGATACAGGCGAATCGCCGCTGGCAAACATCACCGTTACCGCCACTTACACCGTCGCAACCGGCACAACCGTCACGGTCAACGGCGTAACCTACACCGCCGGTCAAACCGTAACATTGACGACAACAACCGATGTAAACGGCAATTACAGCTTCTATGGAATCACCATCACCGGAAGCAACAACGTCACATGGACAGTGACAGTGGATACCGGCGACGTGGACTTCCCCTCCGGGCTGTCCAACACTTCCGACCCCGATGGCGGCAACAACAACTCAACCACCGTCACCATGAATCCCAGCGGCGCGGTCATTCAAGTCGGCAGCCTGATGGACGCGGATGATGACGGCGACTCCAGCGACGCGCTCCACCTTGACGCAGACTTTGGCTACCGCTTCGCCGGAAACACCGACATTAGCGGCACAGTCTGTCTCGAAACCACCGAAGACGGAACCTGCGGCACTAGCAACAACGACCCGAATGGCATCGGCGCGGGCGAATCCGCCTATGATAACGTTACCGTCTATCTTTACAAATTGGTGGATAACCCCGGCGGCGCCACAGGTATATACGACCCCGGCATTGACGATGTAGTGCTTGCCGCCGTCACAACCACCAACGCCAACGGCGACTACGCCTTCAACGACGTGACCAACGGCGTGTATTACATCATCGCCATCGGCGCGCCGCAAAGCGGGCTGAACATCACATCCGATGCAACCGATGTCAACGCTGGCGACGATAACAACAACGGCAACCCCAACGACGACAACTACACCGTGCAATACAGCAGCACGTCAACGGCATCCGGAACCACGCTCTCCGCGTATCAGGTGGTCAACGCCACCAGCAGCACCAACATCACCGACCGCGACTTCGCGTTCACGTCCGCATCCACCTATGACTTTGGCGACCTGCCCGCCACATACAACATGACAGACATGGATGACAACCCCGACGGCGCGCGTCATACCATCACCGGCTCGTTGTATCTTGGCACAACCCCGCCGGACAGCGAAGCAAACGGCATTCCCAGCGTCACCGCCACCGCCGATAACGTCTATGGCACCGACGACGAAGACGGCGTGGACGTGGATAACTACCCATGGAGCAACGGCAACGATGGCGGCAAACTTGTCATCACCGTCAACGGCAGCGGCTACCTTGTCGCATGGATTGACTTCAACAACGACGGAGATTTTGCCGATAGACACGACAGCGACAACGACGGCGACTTCCAGGAAAACAACGGCGATTGGAGCGAGTTCATCATCAGCCAGGCGGTTTCCACTGGAACTGCAACCTATACCTTTAACCTGCCGCCCGGTCTGTTAAGCGCATCCCCCATCACGTTAAACATGCGCTTCCGCCTGTTCACCACCGCGCCAATCATTCCTTCCCTTTCTTACGCGGGACCCGCCACGGGCGGCGAAGTGGAAGACTACCAAATCAGCGTGACAGATGGCGGGACTCCGACAGAAGTGCCGCACACTCTGCCGGTGACTCTCACCTACTTCCACGCGGAAAAATCCGGCAGCAAAATCAACTTCCACTGGATTACCTCCGCCGAAACCGCAAATGCAGGCTTCAACCTGTATCTTGAAACCAACGGCGAGCTCATTCAACTCAACAGCGAAATCATCCCCTCCCACAAAGTTGACTCGCTCGAAGCGCAGGAATACACATACGCGCTCGACATGGCAGGCGAATCCTTTGTGCTGGAAGATGTGAACATCACCGGCGACACCCGCCGCCACGGACCGTTCCAGCTTGGCGAAGAATACGGCATCCCCGTGGAAGAAGACAAGGTTGCCCACGAAGCCATCCGCGCCGAGTATGAAGAAAAAACCGCGCAGTACCATAAAAACATCGCCGAGCAGTTGAAGAAACTGCCCGCCGCCGCGCAATATTCACCCAGACTGCAATCTGCGGAAATGGTGCAAGAGCAAATCGCCAGCGGAAACTTGAGCGTCTTCCAGTTGGAAAACAGCCTCAACATCAAGGTCAATAAAACCGGCATATATCGCATTACCTACGCAATGCTCAAAAACGCCGGATTGGACTTAAGCAAAGTCCCCGCCACAAAAGTCACCTTGATGAACAACGGCAAGATTGTGCCAATCTTCGTAAAAGCCAGCACGCAAAGCCGTTACAGCGGCATGTTTGGGCCGGGCAGCTACTTTGAATTCTATGGCGAAGCGCTCGACACCCTGTACACCGACACCAACATTTACACCGTACAGGTCAGTTCTTCGGCAGCCCCGCGCATCCCCACCAACAATCGCACTCTGCCAAGAGCCGGCGCGCCCAAGTCGTTTACAGAAACGCTGACCGTCAACCAAGCGGACGCATACTCAAACACCGCGCCCGGCTCCGACCCATGGTACGCAATGCCGCTCGACAATACAGACCCAAGCAAAACAGCTGTCTTTGGCAAGCCCACCTCCATGCTGGCATACAACGCCAAACCGCGCGCTTACATCATGCCGTTCACCATCACCGGACTGGCAGACCCCGCCGCGCCCGCATCCATCGACTTGCTCGTTTGGGGCGGCACGGACTTCCCCGCAGCGCCGGACCATCACCTGATTGTCAGCATCAATGGCGTACAGCTTGCAGACCAAAAATTTGACGGCTTTGGCGAACAATGGATACGGGTGACCATCCCCGCCAACACCCTGCGCGAAGGTGAAAACACCCTGCAACTCAACCAGCCAGCCGACCTTGGCTCCGATGTCTGGTGGGACCTGATTCACCTTGACAAATTCAGCGTCAAATACCAGCGCGTCTTCCGCGCGGTGGATGACCAACTAACCTTCACCGCCACCGGCAAAATCTTCACCGTCCGCAACCTGAGCAGCAGCAAGATTGTTGTGTACCGTATCAACGCGCAGGGCGCAATTGCCCAAGTTGGCGGCTTAAAAGTGCGCCAAACCGGCACAACATACAGCGTAACGTTTGCTGGAATCAACAAGCCCGCCACCTACATTGTCTCCACAACCGGCGCGCTTGCGGCTCCGGTCATCGAACCGACACGGTTGAAAGCAAACCTCAATCAATATTCTGAGTACCTCATCATCAGCCACCCGAACTTCATTCCAGACCTGCAGCCGCTGGTTGAAGCCAAACAAAATCAGGGCTTGCTGACCACCGTTGTGGATGTGAATGACATTTACGCGCAGTACAGCAATGGCATATTCACCCCGCAAGCCATTAAGGATTACATCGCCTACGCCCATGAAAATCTTGGCGCCCGCTATGTATTGCTGGTGGGCGGCGACACCTACGATTACCGCAATTACCTCAAAGACGCCAGCGGCAACCCGCTCAACAGCATCAGCTTCATTCCGTCGCTGTACCACAGCACCGGACCCATTGCCAGATACGTCCCCGTGGACCCGCTGTACGCGGACACAAACAATGACCTGATTCCCGACCTGGCAATTGGACGCTTCCCCGTCCGCACCACCGCCGAGCTGGAAATCATGATTAACAAAACCATCGCGTACACGGCAAAAGATTACGCGCGCACTGCCATCTTCGTTTCAGATAAATCGGACGCGCTGGTCAACTTCAAAATGATTAGTGACGAAATGTCCGCCGCCATTCCCAACGATTGGACCGTCCAAAGCGCGCACCTCGACACCATGACCGTCGCCAACGCGCGCACCCAGCTGATAAACGCCATGAACAACGGCGCCGCGCTGGTCAACTTCATTGGACATTCAAGCATGAAGCAATGGACTTACAATGGCTTGTTCAACACAAATGATGCCAGCAGTCTCACAAATGCAGGAAAGCCGTTTGTTGCCGTGCAGTGGGGATGCTGGAACACCTATTACACAGACCCGTTGAACAACACGCTGGCGCAGTCCTTCCTGCTCTCCGGCGACAAGGGCGCAGCCGGTGTATTTGGCGCGGTGACATTAACCGAATCGTATTCGGAAAAGAAACTGGGCGACCTGCTCCTGCCGCGCCTGACCGTGCCGGGCAAGACAATGGGTGAAGCCATGCTCGAAGCAAAAATCGAGCTCGCCAAAACCGACCCTGACCTGCTTGATGTCATTCTTGGCTGGACCTACATGGGCGACCCAGCCCTTGTGATGACGCCCTAACGCCGCAACAAGGCATATTGCTGGCGGGCTTGTTTGCAAGCCCGCCAGCAGCAAAGCATTTCAGGAGAAAATGTATTGGGCGCTTTTGCACTCGTGTACTCACCTAAAAAAGAAACACCAGGGGACCCCGGTGTATTTTCTGAAGCAATGAAACGATTACAACACCGAGGTCCCGATGGCAGCAACACGCTTGCGCTGGAAGGAATCTCGATGGGCAGTTGGCAGTTTTATGTCACGCCGGAAGAAAACGGAGAAACCCAACCGCTCACGCTTGAGCAAACGCCTTACTACATTCTGTTTGACGGAAGAATTGACAACCGCCCGGAAGTCATATCGCAACTTAACATCGCCGCAGAAGAAGCAGCCCGCATCTCCGACGCGGCGCTTGCGCTGAAAGCATACGCCTTGCAGGGCGAAACATGCTTTCAACACTTCGTCGGGGAGTTTGCGCTGGTCATCTACGACAAAAACAAACATGAGTTGACCTGCGTCCGCGACCACCTCGGCGACCGCGCCTTGTTTTACACCGCGCATGAACATCAGGTTGTGATTGCCTCCGAGCCTTGGGCGGTTGCCGCCGCGTACAAATCACAGCCCAGCCTGAACGAGCGCGCCATTGCCCACTACTTTGCAATCACAGCGCCGGAAGACGGGCAAACATTCTTTAACAACATATACGAATTGCTGCCGGCGCATATCCTTAAATTTACCCCCAATGGCAAAACGCAGCGGCAATACTGGCAAATTGACTTTGAAAAACAAATCCGCTATAAAACAGATGAAGAGTATGCGGAAGTCTTTCTGCATCTGCTTGAAGAAAGCGTAAAAAGCCAAATGCGCGCCAGCACGCCCGTCGGCGTACTCATGAGCGGCGGGCTGGATTCCACATCCGTAGCCAGTCTTGTGGCGCGCCTCATTGCGCCCAAGCCGCTCACCACCTTCTCGTATGTTTTCGACTCGTTCCCTGAATGCGATGAACGCGCGTACATTAACACAGTAAAAGAAAAATACAACCTGCGCTCGGTGCAAATTCCATGCGATGACCTCCCCCCGTATTGCGACATGGAAACCCACACACCAAACCCCAACGAGCCGCTTGAAAACCCTTACCGCACGGTACACGAGCGCACAGCCGCCGAAATGCGGCAAGCCGGTTTGCGGGTGATTCTTAATGGCGCATTTGGAGACCACCTTTACGCAGCAGACAGGGAATGGCTGGCAGACCTGCTGGCGGAAGGCTTTGCAAAGCGCGCATGGCAGGAAACAAAAAAATATATCCGGGAATACGGAATCCGGTCATTTTTCAAAGCGCGCATTCCCCAGCGCGCGGCAAGAAGGCTGGTGGATTCCATACCCTACGGAAGGCATCTCTACCGCAAATCGCGCAAGCCGCGCTGGATGACGCCATACGCACACAGCCTGCTGCCTGATATTGTGAGACAAGACCCCAAAAAAGAGAGAAATGGCTTAAGCGCCGGCATTCAAGCCTCCACGCACCATTCGCATTACTTTTTCAAGTCCACAAAACTTGGTTTTGAATTGCGTTCGCCATACCGCAACCGCCGCCTGATTGAATTTACGCTTGCATTACCGGCATATCAAATTTATCAAAACGGCTTTCATAAATACATCCTGCGAAACGCTTTACAAGGCATTCTGCCTGAAAAAATCGCATCGCGAATTAAACCGACATCGCTCCTGCCTTTTTTTCAAAGCGGCGCAGCGCGGCAAAATAATATACTGCGCCAATATGTATATGGAAAAAATCCTTCTTGGAGTAAATTTGTCAAAGCAGAATGGCTGCAAAGCAGATGGAACAAAACCATTACACCCGAACAGGATGGACCAGAAGCGCTGATTCTTTGGCTGGCAATCTCGTATCAAAAATGGCAGGACTTTTTTTCAAATCATTCATTTTGAGGTTTTTATGGAAAATCAACACACCCCATCCCAAACAAGCACGACAAGCGAAGCCAATGTCATCACAAAAAAGATGTATGTAAAGCCGCAACTCAAAGAACTCGGCGACTTGCGCTCGCTTACCCTGGGAGGCTCGCCCGGAGGCGGAGACAGCGCAAACCCCGCAATAACAAAAACGTAATGCCTTACGCTTACCGCATTGCTTTGCACACCATCGTTTGTGACTTTGCCCTTCCGGAAATGGAAGCATTGGGCGCAAAAGAAGACAATCACATCCACCGGCAAAGTTTTCCCACAGTTGGCAGCCCATCCTTGATAGCGCGCGCGCAAGGCTGGGTTGCCAGCCAGCAGCGCAATGTAAATGTGTACCAGACAAAAGATGGATTTGCCCTTGATGTGGAAGCATGTGGAACGTATTTCGTTGCCGCAAACGGAAAAATCGTCGGCAAAAAAAATGCGGGCGCGCCAGTCACCCCGGCGGACCGCAGCGTCATTTTAGGAACTGCCATTGTTCTTGCGCTTGCGCTGCAAAATATTTGGAGCTTGCACGCCAGCGCGGTCATCCACAATAAAACGCTCTTCGCCTTTGTGGGCGAATCCGGGCAGGGTAAATCCACCCTTGCCGCGAACCTTTCCAAAAGCGCGGAATGGACTCTCGCTGCCGATGACATTCTGCCAATAAAGATGGAAAATAACGAAGTGATTGCAATGCCGCATTTTCCGCAATTAAAACTGCCCGCCGAAGAGCAGCCATGCCGCAGCCTACCCGAAGCGCTTCCGCTGACCGTGCTTTGCCTGCTGGAAAAAGCGGATGAAAATGCCGAGCCAGCATTACAACCGCTGAAAGCGTCGCAAACCGCGCTCGCCTTAATGGGCAACATTGCGGGAACGCGCATGTTCAATGGCAGTCTGCTCGAACAACATTTGCAATTCTGCGCGCAAGCAGCGCCGCATCTCACAGCGTTTAAGTTGACATACCCGCACCGCCGCAGCGCATTAACCAAAATACAGGAACTGTTGCAAACCTATGACCACGCTTGACTCTCAAATCAACATTCCGTCCCACGTCCGCTTCACGCTGATTGGGGAAGACGCGTTTTTGCTGAACATGAACAACAAAAAATATTACAGTTTGGAAAACGTCGGCGCGCACTTGTGGCAGTTGTTCGCGGAAGGAAAATCGCTTCGGCTGGCATACGAAAGTTTGTTGAAAGAATACGAAGTGGAAGCGCATCAATTGGAGCAGGATGTTTTGGAACTGCTTGAAGACTTGAAAAAAAATGAGCTACTGGAAATCACTGACTAAAATACCGCGCATTACCCGCAAGTGGAGCGGACACGACTGGCTGACTCTCATCGAGGCTTGGCTGAATCTGCTTGCCGCGCGGGTGATGATTCAATTCACGCGGTGTGAGCAGTTAATCGATTCCCCGCAAGAAGCGGGCGCTTTTTGGGGCGGCGGAGAAAAAGCCCAAGCGGAAGCGGAGCGGCTTGGGACGCTGATTCGCTATGCCGCCGCAGCGCACATTCCGCCCGTAAGTTGTCTTCCGCGCGCGCTTGCCCTGAACAAAATGCTCGCGGCGAGGGGCATTCCATCGCAGGTGCAAATCGGCGGGCGGAAAGTCAATCAAACATTCCACGCCCACGCATGGGTGCAAGTGAACGGGCGCGTTGTTGCAGAAACGGAAGATGTTGTTTCCCGCTTTAACATCATGAAACGTATATGAAGAATCCTTCCGCGCCTTCAAGAAAAAATAACGTCGAGACGTTAAAAGATATTCTCGAAAACAGCCTCCACCCGGAGCGTCTTGACGCGCATCCATGGACAAACAGCTTGATTGTGCGCGAAGCCGTCCGCACTGAGAAAGAACTGCAAGGCAGAACGCCCGGGCAGCAACTGGTCATTGCCATAACAAAAATTTTTAGCGAAACGACGCCCGATACGCCGCCGCGGGAAAACGCTCACGATGAACGCTGGGGCAGGTTTGGCGTGTT
>DAOTZP010000384.1:0-10238 GCA_034434265.1 Anaerolineales bacterium
GAACTGCTTGGCACGCATCCGCTTGCTGAGCCGCTTGCCGAAGGGTATGCCAGCGCAAGGATAATCGGCTTTTTTAACAACGAAGCCAGCGCGGAAACTTCGTTATCCAGCAGCAGACCTGCTTCATTCGCGTAGTCAGTTTTGGTCACGACGGGGCTGCTTGCAAGTTTTGCCGACCATAGCAGGTACACCCCATCCGCATCTTGCAGGAAATTCAACGGCGCTTGCAGCGATGCTTTGGTGTAGGGCAGCGCCCACAACACTTGACCTTTGAACCGCGCGCGCACATCCGCAATGATGGATTTCCACTGTGCGTCTGCGTCTGCGGGCGCGTTGGATGCTGTGCCATCCGGCATTGTTCCATTGGGCAGGGCTGGGGCAATCCAATCTCCGCCGAGGATGAGAGTCTGCGCGCCGGTTTGGGCGGCAAGGTCGGCATAGTGGACGATAAAGGCGCGGTAGCGGGCGAACCAGTTTTGCCACCAAAGCGCGTCACGCGGGGCGGTGTTCCAAAAGTCTGCGGGGGTGGAGGGAAAATTGGGAATGGGGAAAAGCCCGACGTTGAGTCCAAGCGCGCGCGTCTGTGAAATCATAATCGCGGAGTCAATCCACAGCGGGTCTTTTCCGGGAACGGTTTTGAAGCGCAGCGGGTTGATTTTCGTATATGTCCATGTGGGTGTGACGATGACCATGTTTGTGCCAAGCGCCTGCGCGTTGACAATGGCTTGCGGCACAAAGTAGGACCAGTTGGGGCGGTAGGTTGGCTGAAATTCCACGCCTGCGATGAATCCTCCATCGCGCGGCGTGATGTTTGTTCCGACAAGGGCAATTGGTTCGGGGTTTTCGTACCACTTCCAGGCGCTTACGGTGTCTTTCAAATCTTGCGCGGTGACGCTGGTGATTACTTTTCTTCCGCTGGCGGCAAAGCCTTCGGTTTGGGCGTCATCCGCGCTGCCGCATTGACCGTTGCGGCAGTAGCGGTAGTGAAACGCGCCGAGCGTGTGGAGCGGACCGTAAAGTTTGTATGCCCATTTGTTGTTGCCAAGGGGCCACATGGGGAGCGGTTCCGCCCAGCCGTTGGTGTTGAATTGGATGTAAATAATATCGCCGGAAGGGGTGACGGAAGGCACGCTGACTTCAAATAAAATCGGCGCGGATTCGCCCGCCTGCCATGTGGCGACGTAATCTTGCAACACAATATCCTGCTCCGGGATGATGATGTCGCGCAGGACCCATGCGCCGTTGTTGGCGTGTTCGGCGTTCCAGTAGCCGTCGCCGAGCGTGTATTTATATTGCAAGTGCGCGCCGACAGGCAGTGAAATTGTTGTTGCGTATCGTCCATCCGCTTGCAGGCTGAGGATGGGCATTCGGTCCGCAATGGCGCTGATGCCGCCTTGCAAATCGGCGAAGGTGTTGCCAAGTTGCAGCAGGTTGCCCGCCACGCGAACCGGCACGCCCGGCACAGTGGATGGAGGGATGGAGACAACAAACGTCACATTGACCATCCGCGCGGGTTTGACGCGCAAATCCACAATGGTGGATTGTCCGTCCGCGACGACCGCGCCTTGCTGAAAGGTTTGATACATGCCGTCCAAACTGTATGCAAGCAGGTTGTGCGTGCCGATGGGAAGTTCGGGCAGTTCAAAGCGCCCGGCGGAATCGGTGATGGATTGCAGCCCTCCGGCGGTGACGAGCATGTTTGGCACAGGCGAGCCGGTATCGGCATTAAAGACTTGACCGAGAATGCTTCCGGTGGAACGGGCGTAGGCTTTATCCGCCCAGTCGTTGATGATGTCGGTGATTTCGCCCGCGCCGGTGATGTGCGCCATGCGGTAGCGGATGATATTGCCTGATGTGTCGTCTTCAAATATTTGCGCGGATGTTTGCTTGATGTAGCGATATTTGACGACAGCGTTAATTAACAAGGGAAGCGAGACGGTGTAAGTCAGCGAGTCGCGCGCGGTCATGGGGTGATAGACGGGGTTGAGCGGCAGCCCGGTGGTTTCATCCACGATGGCGAGCGCGAGCGTTTCGCCTGCTTGCAGCGGTTCGGGCAGAATGGCGATGAAGGTCGTTTGCGCGGTGGGCTGCGGCGTGGGGGTCGGGCCGCCGGGCAGGGGAATTGCGGTGGGGCTGCTATTAAATGGATTTTCAAACAAGGAAAGCGTGCAAGCCTGCCCGATGACAATCAGCGCAAGCGCCGCGCTGATGATGTGATGAAATATTTTTTTTTGCTGTTTCATGATTCATTCTCTTGCTGCGCGTCCGCTCTTCGTTTGCGCGCTTTGTACGCAATTTGACTTAAGCCAATGCTAAAAAAGTACAAAATAATCATGGGCGCCATCACCAGTGATTGATTGATGGGGTCCACTGTGGGCGTAATGGCTGCGGCAATGATGGTGATGACGACCACCGCCAGCCGCCACTGCTGCCAGAGCATGTGCGGCTCGATAATGCCGATGACGGATAAGACGTAAATAACGAGCGGAAATTCAAAGAACAACCCAATCCAAAACATGAGTCCGGTGACAAAGCCGAAGTAGGAGTTGGGGCGCAGTTCGGTGGTGACGCCGAGAAAACTGGTGAGGAAGGGCAGCGCGGCGGGCAGCATGACATAAAAGGTGAAAGCCGCCCCCCCGATGAAAAAAATTGCGGCGAGCGGAATGCCCGCCAGTCCCATTTTTCTTTCGCGCGGTTTGAGACCGGGCGAGGCGAAGAGCCACATTTCAAACGCAATGTAGGGGACGGCAATTGCAATCCCTGAGAACATTGCCACGCGCATAAATACGCCTATGGTTTCGGTTACTTCAATGGCGATGAGTTTATCCAGCCCGCCGACGGGTTGGGCAAGGTAATGGATGATTTGTTCGGTGTAGAAAAATGAAATGCCGACGGCAATGGCAAGCGCAATCACGGCGCGGATTAAGTGCGCGCGCAACTCTTCCACATGCTGCCATAACTGCTGGCGAAATTCCGCGTCGGTGAAAATTCCGCCGATGGTATCGGTGAGCGGACTTTCAGGCGGTTCGTAATTAAGAAAGTCACGAAACCGTTTGAAGGCGCGAAAGGGAAGCGCGAGGATGTTAAAAATTAAGCGAAAGGGAAACGTGATGACTTTCCACGCCGCGTTAAAAAATTTTGGAAAGCGGCGGTAAAGCGCCTTGAAGGGAAAAGCAAGGACGTTAAAGAGAAAGATAAAAGGCGCGGTTAAAATTCGCCGCGCCGCGTTGAAAAAATTTGGAAAGCGGCGGTAAAGCGCTTTGAAGGGAAAAGCAAGGATGTTAAAGATAAAGATAAAAGGCGCGCTTAAAACACGCCAAACACCTTTAAGAAAATTACGCATTTTTTTCGGGGTCGCTTTCGTCTTTGGGGGTGGCAATGGCGGCAGGGGATTCTTTGGTTGGGGCGGGCTGGCTGCGGGCTGGCTGTGAAAATTCGCGCAGGGGATTGTTGATGCTTTGGTTGACCGTTTTTTCCACTTGCTGCAATTCTTCGTTTGCCTCGCGCATCAAGCGGTGCGGAAGTGTGCGAATTTCACGCGAGGTTTGTTGAAACATTTTCCAGCCGTCCGAGGTGATGACCTTGCGTAAAAATTTTCCAATGGTTCTGCCCGCTTTTTCCATGTCTTTCGGTCCCATGATGATGAGGACGACAATCATGATGAGGACGAGTTCGGGCAAGCCGATGCCGAGAATATCCATAACTTATGAGTCCATTTGCGCGTTTTGCGCGGTTTTGTTTTTGATGATTTGCTGAATTTCGCGCTCGTGGTCCGCCAGCGCGCCAAGCACACCGTTGATGAAGCGCGGCGCGGAATCGGAGCCGTATTGCTTGGCAAGTTCCACCGCCTCGTTGATTGCCACTTTAACCGGCGTTTGGCGGGCAACCACAAACTCCCAAAGCGCCATGCGTAAAATGTTTCGGTCAATGGCGGCAATCTGGTCAAGGGGCCACTCCGGCGCGTATTTGGCAATCATTTGGTCAAGCTCATGCGCCAATGGAATCACGCCAAAGATAATCTGGCGTGAAAACTCGGCGTGTTCTTCGGCAAGCGGTTTTTTCTCTTCTTCAAGTTCCCGCAGCCGCGCCTGAAAAACATCCGAAGCGGCATGTTGTGTGAGGTCAATTTCGTAAAGGACTTGCAAAGCGACTGCGCGCGCTTTGGTGCGCTGTTTCATGAATTACGCCTCGTTATCCCTGTAATCAATGTCTTCAATGTGAATGTTCACTTCGCCAACGTCCATGCCGACCATTTCCTGAATGGCGCGCGCCACTTGCTGCTGCGCGTTGCGGCTCACTTCGCGGATGTTCACATCCTGCAAGAGGATGAGATGCAAATCCACATACACGGTGTTTTCCTGCGTTTCAATGCGAATACCGTCGCTGATTCCGCGTTTGAAGAATCGGTTCACGCCGCCGCTGACGGGGGCAAGGCGGCTGACGCCCGGCACATCCAGTGCGGCTTGACGCGCAATGGTGGTTAATACTTCCGGTGAAACGGTGGTCTTTCCTTGTGTATCTTCCATAGTAATTATCTTCTCCTTTTACATCATTGCCATGCCGCCATCCACACCGAGTACCTGACCGGTAATGTACGCGGCTTCATCGGAGGCAAGGAAGGCTGCGGCGTAGGCAATTTCTTCGGGCTTGCCTTTTCTTCCCAGCGGAACCATTTTGATTGCGGCTTCCAGCGTTTCGGGTGGGATGGCGTCCAAAATTTCCGTATCCACAAACCCGGGGGCGAGCGCGTTTACGGTGATGTTCCGCGCCGCTACTTCGCGGGCGAGCGCTTTGGTGAACCCGATTTGCCCGGCTTTGGAGGCGGAGTAATTGGTCTGTCCGCCGTTGCCCATTTGCCCAGCCACCGAAGCGATGTTGATGATTCTGCCTGTCCGCTTTCGCATCATGTGTTTGACGGCGGCTTTTGAGCAGTTAAATGTGCTTTTCAAGTTTGTGTTAATCACCGCGTCCCAATCGGCTTCGGGCATCATCATAATCAACTGGTCGCGGGTGATGCCTGCGTTATTGACGAGGATGTGCAAATCGCCAAAGGTTTCTATGGCAAACTTGACGAGCGACTCCGCCTGTTTGAAGTCGGAAACGTCGGCTTGAAACGCGGCTGCTTTTCCACCCGCAGATTGAATCTGCTGGACGACCTTTTCCGCCTCCTCAGGCGATTTGTTGTAATTCACCACCACTGCCGCGCCGCGCGCGGCAAACTCCAATGCAATGGCGCGCCCAATGCCGCGCGAGCCGCCGGTGATTAATGCCACTTTATTTTCCAATGAAAAATTTGCCATGTGAAATAAACTCCTCTATGAAATTATACATCATCTATTTCCTGCGCATTCCAAATGCCAGCCACGCGCCGCCGCTCAGCGCGATGATTGCAGCCCATAAAAACGCATCCTGCCAAAAGCGGATGGGGAAAAGACGGATGAGCGTATCGGAATAAAAGAAAAGCCACGAATCGCCTTCAAAGAAAATTTTATGAAAGCCTTCAAAAAATGCCCAAAAGATATTGGGGTTGATGAGAATGCCCGCTCCGGCTGTCAAACCGAGGGCGGCGGCAAAATAAATCACCCATAAACCGCCGCGCTGGAGGCTGAGTAAAAAGTCGTCATGCCAGTTTCGCTTGCGGGCGAGTAATCCCGTTCCGAATACAATCGCAAGCGCAATGTACCAGACAAGCAGCGAGCCTTTGACAACGGCTTTTACATCTTCCATGTGTTTGAGTTCGCGCTCGTTGTAAATGGGTTGTCCGTTGTCAAATTTCAATCTGGCAAGGTAGGAAATATCCGCATTGTTCACCAAATATTCAACTGATGGTTTTGCCCAGCGCAGGCGGTCTTCTTTGGTAAAGCCATACGGGTCGGCGGGGAAGTAGGGCATGTTGTATTCCACCGTGTAATAAACCGGCGTGAGCAAAACGCGCAGCGCGAATCCCAATAAGACCAAAGGCGTAAGCAGCGAGATGAGATAGGAAAGGGGTTTGTTCATTGCAGGTATTCCAATCCGCCTTCGAGGATGAAGCGGACAGCCATGTCATTGACAATCCATTCAATCGGGGCGAGGTCATCGGTGAAAACGGTGGTGGCGGTGTAGCCCGCTTGAAAGTTGGAATAGGTCAATGCCATTGTGTTAAGTAAAAGCGGATGCGTTTGTGAATCTTGCGCGAGGGCAATCAGGTTGGCGGCAAAGTCTTCTTTTGTGGTGGGCTGCTTGGTGGCAAAAATCATGGTGTTGAGCGTGCCGGGGATGTCCATAATGTGAATGGAGGCAAACTGCATGGACATGGTGGTCGCCAAGCCGTTGATTAACCTTCTGTCGCCGGGGGTTGAGCCGACGTTGATGGTCATGACGCCATCGGGCGCGAGGCGGTTGGCGGCAATGGTGAAAAATTCAAGGGTGGTCATGTGCGCGGGGATGTATGGCGGGCGGTAGGCATCCACGGCGATGATGTCGTAATTTCCCGCGCTGCGTTCCAGTTCCAGCCTGCCGTCGCCGATGATGACGTTGAGGTTGGGGAGATTCAGCCCGAAGTATTGTTTGCCCACTTCCACAATTTTTTCGTCAATCTCGATTCCATCTATGTGCAAATCTTCTCCGTAGATGGCGGTTGCCTGACGCGCGGCTGTGCCTGCGGCAAGCCCGACGATTGCCATGCGTTTGACGTCATCTGTTTTGCGGTTTGGGTAAAAAAACGGTCCAACGGAAAACTGGTCCCACGGTCCGTTGTATTGCAGCGTGCCGGGATGATAAATGGAATGAACGCCCTGCCCGTCGTTTAATTTCAAAACCGTGAATCCGTTTTCATTGCGGACTTGAATATAGTTGTACGCGGACTCTGTTTCATACACCTGTTCAGGATGTGATTTGAGCGACTGCCCGGCAACGAGCGCGGCAACCAGCGTTAAGAGCAACGGCATCCAGATAAGTTTTGCCATTTCTGCTTTTCCGGAAAATTTTGCCAAGCCGAATAAAGCAATGAGGAGCAGAATCATGCCGAACAGGTAGAAGGTCAGCCGCGTTCCTATCGTAGGAATGGTGACGAGGGTGGGCAGAAACGTCCCGATGAATGAACCAAGCGTGGAGACGGCGTAAATTTCGCCCGATGTTTTTCCCGCGCTTTGCGCATCCTGCACCGCAAGCCGAATGGCAAACGGGGAGATTGTTCCAAGCAGGGTAATGGGAACAATGAAGAGAATCAAAACCGCGATGAAAGAGCCAGCCATGATGCCCGCGTTGAGCGCGTCGAATGCGGAGGCGGCGTATTTAAGCACGGGCGCGGCGATGTAAGGAACAAGCCCGATGGTGAACGCGCCCCATGCCAACACGCGAAACATGGCATGGGGGGTTGGGTTGGCGTCCGCCCATTTGCCGCCAAGAAAGTACCCTGCGGTGAGGTAGAGGAGAATTAATCCGATGATGCTTGCCCAGACGAGGTTGCTTGTTCCAAAGACGTTGCCAAGCAGCCTGCCCGCCGCAAGTTCGGAGGCGAGCGTGGTCATGCCGGAGGCGAAAACGGTCAATAAAAGGTAGCGTTTCATCATTTGTCCAAGGTAAGTAAGGTTTGCGGATTATAAATGAAGTTTTGCTCCTACTCTAAAACATCTTACACTGATAGAATTGCAACGATATTGAAATACAAGCGCAATCCCCAACTTATCTTTTCTCCGAAGGAGATTTTTTTCATGAAATACATCTGGCGCGTTTTTATTGCGGGGGTTTTGTTGGCAGGTTTGTTGGGGGCTTGTGCGGCGGGGAATTCGGAGGAAAGGACGTTGGAAATTGCAGTGGCAGAATCCCGTCCTTGGACAGAGGAACAACCCAATCCGCATTCTTTGTATGCCGGGGCTTTAATGGCGGCTGAACAAATTAACGCACTGGGCGGAATCAGCGGTTATAAAGTTGTGGTCAAACCGTATGCGGATGAAGGCGACGCGGAGAAGGCGAAAGCCAATGCCGAACAGATTATCCTCAGCAGCGCGGTTGCCGTGATTGGGCATTCCACCGCCGATACCACATCCGCCGCCGCGCCGGTATATGACCTTGAACACATGGCTGCGGTTGTGGCTTCGCCCATGACAGACGATGTGATTAGCGGATATAAGGGATATTTTAATATCTCTTACACATCGGAGCAGCAAGGCGCGTATCTGGCTAATTATGCCATCAAGGTGTTGAATGCCAAAACCGCACTGATTTTGTATGAAAAAGAGACTTCCAGCCTTGCGCTGGCAAACAAGTTTGAAAATTCATTTAATGGCTTGGGCGGACAGGTGGTTTCAAAAATTTCTTTGAAAAGCCAGCCAACCGATTTGGAAATGCAAGGCACGGTGGGGCAATTGTTTGACAAGAACGCCGACATCTTGCTGATTGCGGCAAATGATTCAATTTCCGTTTCGCTGGTTAAAGAGTTAAAAAACCGGGGATTTGCCAGCAGCATCATTGGCGGAGATAATTTAAGCACGCGCGGTTTTATTGAGACCATACAAAACGAAAGTGTGGAACGCGCGCGCCCGGGATATTTTACCGATGGAATTATTTCCACCCGCGCTTTAATGGTGGATAACGCCAACGGGTTTTCAAGCCAGTTTGTAAGCGATTACATAAAAAAATATCCAAACATTCCCATCAGCAATTCGGCTGCGCGCGGATATGACGCCGCGCTTTCCCTTATTTACGCGGCTCAGGCTGCAATTCAAAAGAATAGCCTGGCGACCCGCGCGGGGGTGTTGGATGAAATACGGGATATGAACGACCCCAAGACCACGTTTTACGGCGTAACCGGTCCCATCTATTTTGGCGGCGACCGCATGGCTGTCCGTCAGCCATTGTTTGGTTTATATCAATTTGGGCATCTTGTTTCCGCGCCGATTCAATACCAGCCGATTCTTATTCCGGGCAATGTTCCAAATATGGACAGTTTGGCGGAGCGCGGACGCGTTATTACCCTGGATGGGCGGTATGTGTACGTCACCCATATTGTGTACACCGGCATGGATTTGATTGAAATCCGCGACCTTGACCAGAAATCTTCCACCTACACCGCAGACTTTTATTTATGGTTTCGCTACATCCCTTCCGAAGGGGATGCGGATTTTGCGCCCGAAAATATTTCGTTCACCAACGCGCAGTCCATCAACAGCCAGGATTTGGTGCGTTCCGAGACCGCCAGCGACGGCAGCGTGTATAAGACGTTTCGGGTTTCCGGTGTTTTCAAAAATGAATTTAACTTCCGCGCCTATCCGTTTGATTATCAAAATTTGTTTATGAAGTTTCGCAACCAAAACGCGGAGGCTTTCTTCATTCAATATGTGATTGACCGCCCGGGAATGCGATACCCCACCGACGCGGATTTGCTGGCGCACTTAAGCAACAATGGTGTGTTTGACCCGCTCTATGGTTGGACTCCGCAATTTGTCCACGCCGACCAAAGTTTGTTTAGCACTTCGTCCACGCTGGGCGACCCGCTTAATTTTGACGATACGGTTGGCACGGACTTTTCCCTGTTTGATATTCATGTGCGCATCATGCGCGATTCGATGGCGTTCATCATCAAAAGTCTGCTGCCCCTGCTGTTTACGTTAATTTTGGCTTACATTACGTTTTATCTGCCGGTTGGTCATTCCGAGCGTTTGGGAGTTGGTTCCACCGCCTTGTTGACCACCGCTTTTTTTCATTTGAGCTTAGCCAGCACGTTGCCGGAAATTGGCTACACCGTTGCGATGGAATATTTCTTCTACGCTTCCTACGCAATTTCCGCGATGATGGTATTCCTTGAAACGTGGAGCATTCGCATTGAAAACGGTGTTCCCAAAGACGCGGACGAAGCCGTTAAAGAGCCGTATGAAAAAAGACGGCGGTCTTTAACGATGGCGGGGCGTATTCTGTACCCATCCATTCTTGGCGGCGTTCTTTTTCTTGGCGGGTTGAGTTATGCGGGGTACATTGACTTAAATCCCCCCGGTACTGTTGTGCGCCGCGCCGTGGACCATGCAGCCGCGCTGCGCCTTTCCCCGCTGAGCGGCGCAGCCGCTTCAACGACAAGCAGCGGCATTACCCTTGAACTTTCCTCGTGGCGTCCCGAAGACGACGCGCGCATCCGCTCCTTGTTGGCGGAATTTCACAAAGAGAACCCGGAAATTACGGTGGTGCATTTGCCCGTATCTGGAAGCAAATATGCGGGCATTCTCTCTTCCCGCTTAAACAACGGGCAGGGACCGGAAATGTTT
>DAOTZP010000385.1:0-2607 GCA_034434265.1 Anaerolineales bacterium
TACAAAGTACAGGTTGCAAATTGGAGATTAGAGATTGGAGATTGGCTGTCGGGCAGTCAATCTCCAATTACCAATTACCAATGATTACCCGTGTTCTTCCACTTCTTCATAGCCGGTTATCATTGCCCGCATGGCTTCCAGCGGAGTCGCGCCGGTGGTGGTCATGTAGATGTGGACGACAAGGAAAGCGGCGAACAGCCACGCGACCAGAGAATGGAACGGCGCGAGGAAGGGAAGTCCGCCCGCGATGTTGGGATACCACTGCACCAGCCACATCAAAATACCGGTGAGTCCTTGCAGCGGCAGCAGCACGTTGAGGATGGCGAAGTAAGTCGCTTTTTGAATCGGGTTCATGCGGCTGTCGGGGCGTTTTTCAAACGGATGCCCTTCGCCTTTGAAAATTCCGCTAATGTAGTATTTCGCCTGCGCAATCGCGTCGTCGAAGAACCCGTAAGGACGCGGAATGAATTGTTGAATTTGAGCGGTTGCCACATGGTAAAAGAGTGAAAACACGGCATTGAGCGCAAGAAGCACCGCCAGCACGTTGTGAACCGTAACCATGCCGCGGAAGGAGAACGCGCCAAACATATCGGGGCGGTGAATGACCAAGCCGGTCAGCAGCAGCAGGGTAATCGTCAGCGCCTGAAGCCAGTGCCAGAAGCGGCGGTAGGCTTCGTACATATACACGCGCTTTGTTTTCACGTCATGCTTTGGCATTTTTCTCGCGGCAAGATAGCGCAAAGCGCCGTGACCGAGAACGCCCAACAGCGAGCCGACGAAAGCCAGCGCGCCGAACCAGTCAATCCAACTGACGCGGCTGACGCCGAAGACGTACACGCCATCGTTGGCGGGTTTGGGTTGATAGTACAACGCGCCGTCCGCGCCTGCGACGATTTCGCCCGAGCCTTTGACGTTGTTGTTCGCGTCGAAGACCGGCATGACTGGCGCGTTATCCGCGAGTTTGATGGGCTGCATAATGCGCGAATCCGCGCTGTGGCAGGTTTCGCAATCGTTTACCGCGTAATCGCCATTGACCACGTTGTGATTAATGCTGTATGGCTGCACCATGCCTTCCATGCGCGGATTGTTCAAACCGAGCGCGGAAAGTTTGGATTTAATCAAGTCTTCTTTGGCGGGCGAGTCAATCACCAATTCCGAATTGCCAAGCGTTTTATCGCCGTTTTCATCAAACGCGGCAACAATATCATCCGCGTAGCCGCCGTTATTCAAATAAACCGATTCCAAATCCGCCAGCGGCACGGGGCGTTTGTTGCCTTTTGCGTCGTCATACACCCAATAGAAAGAGGTAATCAAGTTATACGGCGTGAGCGTTTGTCCGCCATCCAGATTGTTGCGGTTGAGCAGCACAGGCTTGTAGCCCGTGACCAATGAAGTCACTTGATTGGGCGCGCCTTGCACGCCGCGGCAGGATGAAACCGCGCCGCCTTTCACAGTCACCACCGTCCAATCATACGATTGAATCGCGGGCGCGTACATTTGCGGAATGTGGCAGGTTTCGCACGCCACCGAGTTCATGTGCGTTTCGACGTAAGGCAGCCAGTCGCCGTGACCTTCGCGATAATCGTGGCAGTTTTCGCAGCGGCGCATTGTGCCTTTGTATTCCGGCGCGGCGTTGAACTGGGCGCTTTGTCCGCGCGCAAAGTTATGGTCGGGGCGTTTGAGGTATTCGTTGATTTCCAGCAGGCGCGGGTCGTAAATTAAATGGCTGGGGTTCGTCTTTTGCAGCTCGCTGGCGTGCGCGGGGTTGTTCAGCGCGTAATGACAGTCGGTGCATTGCAGCTGGCGCTGGGCGTGAATATCCCACGCGAAATTCAATTCCTTCTTGTTCGCAAGGTTCACGCCCGAAGCGTTAATCTTTTGTCCGCTGATGACTTGTCCAGTGGTGGCGGTTTGCGGGTAATCCAAATCGCATTGATTCAAGACGAGCGGCTCGCCCGAATTCGGATGCACTTCGCCGTGACACGCCGCGCAGTTTTCGTTGGTCGGGTCTTGAATGGAAAGCAATTCGCTCTTCACTTCGCCGTTGGCGTTGAAGGCTTCCGCGTTCCATTCCCAACCTTCAGAGGATTTTTTGACCACGTTCAGATTCAACAGGGTGGCGGTGTTTGCGTCTCCAAATTTTCCCTGCTGGATGAATTGAACGCGGGATTCGCCATCGGGCGATTCGAGGTGGCAGAGGAAGCAGTTCATCTCCATCGTGCCGGATTTGTCCCAGTCCCAAACGGTTGCTTTGCCATTTTGCAGAATCGCCGTTTCGGGATTTTGCGCGCTGGCTTGCAAGTCCGTCAGCGCCGCGCCGTCGCGGGAGGTCTCAGCCGGTCCGCCGCCGACCACGCGCTGCCCGTTGAGCATCAGCCATTCCGCTGTGGAAAGGTCAAGGCGTTCATCGCCAGCCTGCGAAAGATAGCGGTAGGTCAGCGGGTCCCACTTGCCGAAGAGTCCGTTGCTGGCGTTAAGTTCGCTGGTTTCCTTGTAATCGCTTAATCCCAAATCCGAATGAAAGGCGTGACTTTGGATGAAGTTCGTATCGTGGCATTGACCGCAGGTCTTCATGGTGGAGACCGCGCCGCCGCTTTCCAGCACGTT
>DAOTZP010000386.1:0-3626 GCA_034434265.1 Anaerolineales bacterium
GCTGGATTCAAGGCCGGGGCGGATAATCCAACGGCGTTTGAGCAGAAAAGGCGCCATCCCTTCGGGCATATAATGGCGCGCAAGGCGCAAAAAAAGATATTTCACATTCACGGCTGGATTCCTTGAGGCAATTGATTGGCGCAATTTTCTATATTGTTGCGCGGCACAAGCAGCTGCACGCCCACCGCTTTCATGGTATCGGCTTCTTTGTAATAACAACGGACGGGAATGGAGACCCATGTTACCCATGCGTTGTTTTCTTCTCCAAAGTGTGACGCGCTGTCTTGAATTTTTTCATTAAGCGGCTGCACAATAATCAGTGAAAACTTTTGCGTCGCAAGGTCGCGGTAAAACGCCGAGAAATATTCGGCGTTTTCGCTCATGGCTTCATTAATCAACATTTTCTTTTCATATTCGGGGATGAGCGGCACGTTCCGAATGAATCCAAACGTGAGGAGCTGGCGCTGGTCAATGAACAGCACTTCGCCTTTGACTTTTGCCTCATCCACCGCGTTTTGAATTTTGAGGAGGGCGCGCTCCACTTCCGCTTGCGGGGGCAACATGCCAAGCGATTTTTCATCGGGCGCATCGGCAAGCACGCGCAGCCAAGCGGTATCTTCACTAAACAGTTTGGAACGCAGGGCGGTGAGCGAACTGTACGCGGGTATGACCAGCATGAGGATGAGCGCAATCTTCATCAGGCTGGGAACAGCGCGCGAATCTTGAATCCATTCACGCCCGCCGTTATACCATGCCAGCGCTGCGGTAAACGTCAACCCAATCAAAAACATATCGAGGTTGTGCAAATCGCCGCCCCCGCCGATTTTTGCGCTGACAATTAAACCGACCGCGAGAAAGGCGGCAAGCGGACCCAAAATTGCCAGCGATTGCCATGTGTTTAAGTTCCAGCGTTTGGCGCGGTTCAAATAAACAAGCACAGTCGCCAAAGGCAGCACGGCAATGACCATGCCAGCCAAAATACCAACGCCGTAGGTGGCATTGGGCAGCAGGCGGTACCATAACAGCGGCTGCTGCGATACGCTCTCATCCACATTGCCAAGTGAAACAGCCGCTTGAGGCATGTTATGGAGCGCAATAAAAACATAGGGGGATGCAAGCGCGGCAAAGAACCCGGTCAAGCCGAGCGAAAGGGCGCGCGCCCAGCCTATTTTGTCAATCTGTTTATTTTGCAGGGCTGCGCCCGCCAGTTCGAGCATACCAATCCACAAACCGGGGGCAAACATCCAAGTAAAGCGGCTTATCCATGCAAAGTATGTGGCGACTGCAATGATGGGAATGGAAAGCCAGAGCGGTTTTTTCCATGCCAGCGCAACGGCTGCCGCGCACAACACCAGCGGCGGGTGAATCGGTCCTTGTTTGAGAAAAATGAAGACCCATAACGTTGCAAGCAGCCATGTTAATGTATCGGCGCGGTCATGATGAAATATGGCAAGCCCAAGAATAATGTACGGAAGCGTAAAAGTGATGGCAACCCACAACCGTTCCATTTCTATCGTCAAATTGGGAAGCAGGAAGGGAACGCCGCCAATGAATTGCCTGCCAATATCCAGCAAGACAACGGGCGTTTTGCCGGGCGGAATTTCGTACAAGTGACTGGCAAACAGCATGGAGTAATCCCAGAGGCGGTTGCCTTCGGACCAGCCAAGCGAAAACGGATAATTTGTAACGTCAGTCAGCGTGGCGGCAATGATGAGCTGGCTGGATGTGAGGATAAGCGCGGTAAGCAAGGGAAGCCAGCCAAGCGGCTCGCGGGCGGGGGAAACGAGAAAGGCAAAGACGACAACCGTCCACGCCCAAAGCGTCAGGCGGGTGTAAAGCCCGTCAAACACCACGCCCCAAGGGGTGAATTGTAAAAACCATGCGGGGAGGAACAGGATGGCAAAAGCAAGAATCCACCGCCCGAAGCCAAGCCGCGTCCGCAGTTGCAGGAAAAATTCCGTCACACGCTGCGCGGCTGGATGTTGAATCAACACCCCGGCGGTGAAGAGCAAAACAAATCCGCAAAATGCAAGGTAAAGAAGCAAAAGCGCTCCCCAACTGGGCGCGTATCTGCCGATAAATTTTCCCGTGCCCCATGCAACATGATGAAATTCGCGGCTGGATTGCGCCAACACATACGCAAGCGCCACCCACAAGAATAATTTTCCAAAATTATTTTTCATGAACTGCTCCAAAGTAAATCACGGCGGAATTATACTTGATGAGCAGCTATGCGGAATTTGGGTGAAAGGTAAATTCGCTTTCGATGACGGTCTCGCCGACGGCTTTTACATCCGCGCGAAAAGAAAGCGCGGGCAGCTTAAGCGCGTATGTGGGCGAGACCCAGCCTTCATACGGCTGCGCGCTGCGTTGCCCGTAAATCACTTTTCCGGCGCGGACAAGCGAAACTTCGATGGGGTTAAATGCTGCCGCGTGAACCGCAAGCCGCAGCCATCCATGCGGGGTGTTGAGGCGCATGATGATGTTTTGCGGCGCGTTTTCAATGCGCCATTCGCCATCGCGCAGCAGCCAATGAAGGGAAAAGATTTGCGCGGCGTGACGGCGGGTTTTTACAAAATCGCGGATGACCCAGCTTTCGTCGCGGTAGGAGGTGACCACGCGCTCGTGGCGCGTTCCGCGCGCGTCTGTAAAATGCGCTTGCACACAGCATAAAATGTCATCTTCCGCAGTGATGATGTTTTTGGAATACGCGCCGCGCCAATCCAGCGTTAGAAAACGTCCGGCGCGGGTCATTTGGTCTGCGCCGTGTATGGTGACGGTGTTGTGAACGCGCGTGGAGATTAAGGGGTTGTCCCAAGGCGGGTCTGCGTTGTAGAGGTATGTTCCGGCGTCCTGCGCGATGTTTAATCCGCGCCACCACAAGTCAAGGTGAAGTTGGTCCATGTGCGCGAGGCGGCTTTTGAAAGAGCTGGCGCGTAAAAACGCCCATGAATGTTTGCCGTGAATGTTGTCTGTCAGGTATTCATTGGAGGAGACGACGCGCGGCTGCGCGGGCAGGTTGAGCCATGCGGACATTTCATCCCATGCGCCGGGCGGCAGATTCGTTCCCAGAAACGCGCGCGCGGCGGCTTGCACGGTTGGGCGGTAATCTTGAAAGGCGGATACGCTCAAGGGCAGAATGAGCGCGCCGTCGTTTGAACCCAAGTTGGGGACGCAGCCTGTTTCGTCATCCAGCAGTGAAAAGAGCCAGTGGCTTGCGCGCGATAACGATTGCAGCGTTTCGGGGGGAAAGGCATCCTGTTTGATGAAGTGAACCCACAGGGCGGTTTGCAGCATCACGCGGTGATAGTTGACGCTGTGTTGAATGTATTCGCCGTATTCGCTGATTTGATTTTGAAAAGACCAGTTCAGCCATTTCCATCCCATGCTGCGCCATGCGGGGTTTTGCAAAAGCAAGCCAGCCGTGTATAGTGCGGCGGATTCGGTCACAAGGTGATTGTTGTTTTGCGCGCGCGCATAAAGGAGCGTTGGCGGAATGCGCGCGGCATGTTGGGCAATGGCGCGCAGCAATGCTTGTTTTTGCGTTTCGCCGCAAGGGAAGAGATGCAGCGCCCAAACCCATGCAAGCAGGCGCAGGGCAACTTCCTGCCCGTTCATCCAATGCG
>DAOTZP010000387.1:0-1564 GCA_034434265.1 Anaerolineales bacterium
CAAAGAAATTAACACGGTTGCCGATTTGCAAGGCTTGAAGATGCGCATCCCCGGCTTGGGCGGGCAGGTTATGTCGGAATTGGGCGTTCAGGTACAAACCCTTCCTGCGGGCGAAATCTTTCAGGCGCTGGAAACCGGCGCGATTGACGCGGCAGAGTGGGTGGGTCCGCATGATGATTTGAACCTCGGTTTATACAAGGCAACCGGCTTCTATTATGCGCCCAGCTGGTGGGAACCCGGCTCCACGCTGGAACTGCAAATCAATCTGGATGAGTGGAACAAGCTCCCCGCGTTGTACCAAAGCGCCATTAAGACCGCAGCCTCCGAAGCCAACCTGATGATGACCTCGCACTATGATGCAGTCAACGGCGACGCGCTGGAAAAACTGGTCAACGAACACGGCGTACAGCTGCGGTTTTACAGCGATGAAATTTTGAAAGCAGCGAAAGAAACCGCCTTCAAACTATACGAAGCCAAAGCCGCCGAAGACGCGGAATTCAAAGCCATTTACGACCATTGGTATGCCTTCCGCGAGCGCGTGCAAAAATGGAGCTTCACCAACGAATTCAACTTCATGAAATTCCTTGAAGCAAACAAATAAACTTTCTTAAAATCAAAATGCGCCCGAAAGTTTGGGCGCATTTTGATTTAAGCGGAATTTTTACCTGCCCATTTGCGCGGAAAGCTCAATAAGCCAGGTCACAGTCTGCGGGAAGAGTAAAACAATAAGGAGCGCAATCACTTGCAATGCCATAAACGGCAGCGCGCCTTTGTGAATATCGGCTGTGGGAATTTCCTTTGGCGCGGAACTTTGCAAATAGAAAAGCGAAAAGCCGACAGGGGGTGAAATAAACGCGGTTTGCAGGTTGATGGCAAATAAAACCGCCAGCCATGCCATATCAATCCCCAGCGCGTTGGCGGCGGGGACAAAAAGCGGCATGGCAATAAAGCTGATTTCAATAAACTCCAAAAAGATTCCAAGCAAAAAGATGACAATATTGGCGACAATCACAAAGGTCCAAAATCCACCGGGCAGGTTAACCAGCCATTCGGTAATCAATCTTTGTCCGCCCAAACCGTCAAACACAAGGCTGAAAAAGGTGGAGGCAAACAGGATGGTAATCACCAGCGAGGTGATTCGTGCGGTGGCGGCGGCGGCATCGGAAAGGAGTTTTCGCGTCAGTCGTTTGTTCATTAACGCCAGCACACATGCGCCCACCGCGCCCACGCTGCCCGCCTCGGTGGGGGAAGCCAGCCCGAAGAAGATGCTCCCTAATACGGCAAACACAAGCAAGCCCGGAGGAATAATAACGCGCATTGTTTCGCGCAAAAGTTCGGCGCGGGTGAGTTGCAATTCATCCGCAGGGGGAAGGGGGGCAAGCTCCGGTTTAATGCGCGTGATGACAAATACATACAGCATATACAATCCGGAAAGCAGCAAGCCGGGAATGATGGAGCCGACAAACAAGTCGCCAACCGGCACGCCAATTTGGTCGCTAAGGACAACCAGCACAAGGCTGGGGGGAATCATTTGCGCGAGCGTGCCGGACGCGGTGATAACGCC
>DAOTZP010000388.1:0-1708 GCA_034434265.1 Anaerolineales bacterium
CTGCAAGCCTACCGCACCATATCCGGCGTTCCGAGCCAAAATGACGTGATATTCGCTTCAAAATGGATGAACGCGAAAGCATTTGCCAATCAATTCAAAGTTGACGTAAGAAACCAACTTGGCATTCCGCTGATTGCGCGGGGAAAATTCATCGGCGAAATTAACATGATAAACAAAATCGGGCTGGGATTTACCATTGAGGAATATGAATTTGTCAACACCCTTTCGCTGCATATCGCCATGACCGTTCAAAACACACAGCTGTATGAGCAGCGCAGCCGCACGGGCGAACGCCAAAAACTGCTGGCGCAAATCAGCAGCCATTTTCATGAAACGTTGAATTTGGATGAATTAATTCCGCGCATTTTTGCGGATGTAAATAAAGCCATCAACGCGGAAGCGCAATCCATCTGGCTGGTCAATCAAAAGCAGGGAATTATCAAATGCCGCTTTGCCACAGGTCCCAGCGCGGAAAAGTTAAAAGGCATCAGCGTTCCGCTTGACGCGCCAAGCATCGTCGGCACAAGCGTTGCCAAACAGGAATCCATCATCATCAAGGATGTTCGCAATGACCCGCGCCACGCCTCCTCTGTGGATGAAACCACAGGGTTTGTCACCCGCTCGTTAATGACCGTACCGCTTGTGTTGGAAGATAAAGCCATTGGCGCAATTCAAGCCGTCAACAAACGGGATGGCGAACTGTTCACTCAGGATGACCTTGACCTGTTCCGCTCCATTGCAGACAGCGCGGCGCTGGCAGTGAATAACGCGCAATTGGTTGCCGATTTGCAGCGCAGCTACGACCTGACGCTGGACGCGCTCTCCGCCGCGCTTGATTTGCGCGACCGCGAGACGGAAGGTCACTCGCGCCGGGTGGTGGAATATACCGCCCGCCTTGCCCAACAAATTGGGTTGGGAAAAGACGCGATAAAGAACATCCGCCGCGGCGCGTTGATTCACGATATTGGCAAAATCGGCGTGCCGGACGCCATCCTGCACAAGCCCGGTCCGCTTGATGAAGAGGAAAGAAAAATCATCGAACGGCATCCAAAAGCGGGACATGACATGCTTGCGGATATTCCCTACTTGCAGGAGGAAATCAAGATTGTTTTGGCGCATCAGGAAAAGTGGGATGGAACCGGCTACCCGCAAGGACTAAAAGGCGAGGAAATTCCCTTGGGCGCGCGCTTGTTTATGATTGCCGATACCTTCGACGCGCTCACCTCCGACCGCCCCTACCGCAAAGGACGCTCGTATGAAGAAGCGCGGAAAATCATCGAGGAAGAAGCCGGCAGGCAATTCGACCCGCAAGCCGTACATGCCTTCCTTGAAATAGACGCGCAGGAGTGGGTTCAAATCCGCGCGCGCGTGATGGAAAGCATCCAACGACGCAGGGAAAAGAAAAAAACGGGTTAGGAAATCGGCTCAAACTCCCCGTCAAGGTGCAAATAAAATGTTTCCACTTTCAAATGCGGAAATAAAGCTTGTATTTTCTTTTGCGCGTCTTTCAAATCATGCACATGGCGTTTGTATGTGCCATCGCGTCCGTAGGCGCGGCAATCTTCATGGTTGATGAGGCACACGGTGTTGATGGTGTGAATTTGCACAGCCAGCTGCACGTATTTCAACACCATTTCGTAATCATGCACGCCGCCCGCCAGCGAGATAATGTCAAAATTATCATATCCAAAGCGGACGGTAATCCAGG
>DAOTZP010000389.1:0-5011 GCA_034434265.1 Anaerolineales bacterium
GACTTTTTACCGACACCTATGCCCCGCAAGTGAATGGCGTTTCGGTTTCGCTGCAAATGCTTTATGAGCATTTTCAAAAACGCGGGCATCAAGTGACCGTCTTCGCGCCGCGCATCCCCGGCTATGAGGATGATAAGCCCAACATTCAGCGCCTGCCCTCGCTCAAATATCTTAACAACCCGCCCATTTATGTTGCCGTTCCCGGCTCTCCGCGCACCACATGGAAACTCACCCGCGAGCATTTCGACGTGCTGCACGCGCACAGCCCGCTGACGGTTGGCTTCCTTGCCTACCTCACAGCCTCCACCAAACGGCTGCCGCTGATTTATACCTACCACACCTCCATCACCGATTACACCCATTATCTTAAAGTGCTGGGCGGCACGGGCATCATCCGCCATGCGGCGCAATGGTTCAGCGCAACTTCCACCAACCTAGGCGACCAAGTGGTTGTGCCTTCGCCAAAATTCCAACGCTTGCTCATCGAACAAAAAGTCACCAAGCCCATTCACCTCATTCCCAATGGCATTGACTTAAGCGCGTTTCAAACTGCAAAACAAGTTGGCATGTTCCGCGCAAAACTGGGCATGACTCCCGATGCGCCCATGCTCATCTCGGTTGGAAGGGTGGACCCCGAAAAACGGCTCGACTTTTTGATTGACGCATTCGCCCGCATCGCCGACCAAGCGCCCGAAGCGCGGCTTGTCTTTGCGGGGGATGGAAGCGCCCGCGCGAAACTGGAACAACACGCCGGGCAGACTCGCGTCGCGGAGCGAATCCACTTCCTCGGCATGATTCCGCGCGCCGAACTCCCCAACCTGCTGCACGACGCGGATATTTTCCTCTCCGCATCCACAACGGAAGTGCATCCCATCTCTTCCATCGAAGCGATTGCGGCTGGGCTGCCCATGCTTGCCGTGCGCGACCAAGCCTTTGAAGGCATGATTGAGGACGGAGTCAACGGCTACCAAGTGGATTTGGATGTGGATGTGTACGCCCAAAAATTATTGGAGATGCTGCGCGACCGTGAAATGCTAAAACGTTTTGGCGCAAAGTCGCAGGAGTTGAGCAACAAATACTCCATCGAGTCGCAGGTCGCCGCGCTGGAAAATTTATACATGGAAGCCATTTTGCAGCACTGGCGCGGCAAGGTCAACCTCCGCGAAAAAATTACATCCATCGTGGAGGGCGGCGAGCGCAAAATTTCTTCGATGATGGAAAACGGCGGGCGAAGGTTAACCACCTTGCGAAGAAAAAGCGTCAGCCAGATTAGCTCGTTAAGTAAAAAAGTGGGATTAAAGAAAAAGTAAAAAAAACAGATTATGCGTTGTCATTTCGGGCGGCAGCGAGAAATCTTTAGTCTGCAATGACAAAATTTCTCCTCGTCGCTTTGCGGCTCGTCGTAATGACAATACTGTTCATAACGAATCATTCTTCATTCGACTCATTCGATAGAAAATACGTCTGCGCGGGAAGCAAAACGTGCAGGCGTTTTTGATTCGGTTCGCCGGTGGTGCAGCGATAACGCGGCAGCCGCTTAATCAACGCCGAGTCGTATAACAAAATGGAACGGTCGGTGATGCTTTCGATGACCGTCCAATGGTCGTGATAGCCTTGCAAGCCGAGAATGATGGAACGTTTTGGCGTGCCATCCAAAAAATTTTGCATGGATTTCCAAAACGTTGTCAGGTCGGGGGTGGGCAGCCCGCGCCATGGAATTTGCACATCCGAAATTCTTTTCTTGCCAATCACGCGGTCGAGAATCATCAGCATTTGATTGTGCAAAATTCCGCCGATGAGAAACTTTGCCAGCAAACCGCGCCGCGCAAGGTATTTAATTAACTCATCGAACAACGCTTGCGTTTCTTCATCTGATGAACGGTTGATGATTCGCTCCGCATTGACAATGCTGTACAACCCGCAAAGCGAATCCAAACCGCCTTGTTGAAATGGGGGAAGTCCGCTAAAAGGTCGTGGGCGGGGAGTCATGCCTTTATTTTACTTCACCAGTTTCCACAACAAAACGCTGGAAAGCAAAGCCAAACTTGCGCCGAAGAAAAAGGGCGCGGACGCGCCAAAGCCCGCCCACGAGCCGAGTCCCTGCCATAAGACGCCAGCCGTAAAAGATGCGGGCAGGGCGGTGATTCCGATGGCGGCATTAAACCAGCCGTACGCCGCCCCGCGCTGTTCGTCGGGAACCAAATCCGCAACCAGCGCTTTTGCCACGCCTTCCGTCGCCGCGTAATAAATTCCATACATCCCAAACAGCAGCCAAATGTGCCAGCCCAAATCCGCGAGCGCGAATCCAAGATACACAAGCGCGTACGCAACCCATCCGCCGATGATGAGTTTTCTGCGTCCAACTTTGTCGGAGAGTTTTCCCAGCGGGCTGGATAAAATTGTATAAACGGCGGTGAAGGTCATCAGCATCAACATCGTTTGCAGCACCGAAAGTCCGCGTTCCTGCGCGCGCAGGATGATGAATGAATCGGATGAATTGCCGAGCGTGAACAAGACCATGATGAAAAGGAAATACTTAAACCGCGCGTCTATTTCTTTGAAGGAAAACTTTTTCTGTTCCCCTGTTTTTTTGCTTTGGGTCAAGTCGGTTGCGCCGAGCGCCAGCACAATCACCGCCAGCACGGCGGGGATGACGCTCGCCAGCACAGCCGTGCGGAATGTATGGATGCTCAATAAATTTGCGTTCGTTTGCGTGAGCCAGATGATGAGCGCGGCGATGGCGATGCCAAGAAACGCGCCCGCCGTATCGCCCGCGCGGTGCAAGCCGAATGCGTAGCCTCGATTTTGTTCATCCACACTTGCGGCGACGAGCGCGTCGCGCGGCGCGGTGCGAATCCCCTTGCCGACTCTATCCGCAAAGCGGACGCTCAACACCGCTCCCCAACTGTTGGCGATGTATAAAAAGGGCTTCGCCAGCGTGGAGATTGCATAGCCAGCCACGGCAAGCCATTTGCGCTTGCCGAGTTTATCCGAAAGCGCGCCTGAATAAATTTTGAGCAGGCTGGCGGTTGTTTCGGCGACGCCGTCTATCAGCCCGATGAATGCCATGCGGACTCCAAGCACGTTGGAGAGAAACAACGGGATGAGATATACAATCATCTCGGAGGAAATGTCGGTGAGGAAGGATGTCGCGGTGACAACCCAAATATTAGGGTGAAGTTTTTTTTGTTCTGCCATGCAGCGCCTCCATAAAAAAATAAACCGCCAAGTTTTTGCTTGACGGTTTATTGTAATCCTTAAGACTTGCGCGGCTTGACGGATTTTTTGATTTTGGCTTCGGGGCTTTTTACTTCATGGGTCAGCGGGTCGTAATTGCCTTTCAGCGCGTCGCTGAGCGTATGCTCCCACAGTTGCGCTTCATCGCTGAAATACGCGGCGCGCCCAATCATGTGACCGGCAACGGGCGCGGTGGCAAAGATAAACAAAAGGAGCAGCACCAGCCGCGTGGTCATTGCGGTTTCGCCGCCAAAGTGAATGATTGCGCCAATCAGAATAAGACCCGCGCCCAGCGTGGCGGATTTGGTGTTGGCGTGCAGGCGGATGAATACATCGGGCAGGGTGGCTATGCCCAAGCCAGCCAAAAACATAAAGAACGCGCCCGCAATCAAAAATATATTTTTGAGTATGGATAAAATTAAATCAGCGTTCATTATTTTTTCTCTTTCACTTTTTTGATTTGTTGCTTTTCAATAAAACGCGCAAACGCCACCGTGCCAAGAAAAGCAAGCAAGCCGAGAATGACGGCAACATCCATGTACACGGCGGTATCGGTTTGGATGGCGTGCAGCACAATCATCCCGATTGAAAGCATTGCCATCAAATCCAGCGCGACGACGCGGTCGGGCAGGCTGCTCTTTTTATGCGTGAGGCGGATGAGGGCGGCGATGTATCCCGCAATGAGGAAAATGAACGCCAATATTGCGGCAACTTGTGGAAAAACCAATTCAAACATTGTTCCTCTATTCTTCAATCAGACCGATAATCTTTTGTTCCAGTTGCTTCTTGATATGGTCGCGAACTTTGTCTTCATCTTCCGCGAACATGGCGTGGACGTACAGGGTCTTTTTGTCGGAGGAAACATCCAGCGTGAGCGTGCCGGGCGTAAGCGAGATGAAGTTCGCCAGCGCGGTGATGCCCGCTTCGGTTTTCACATCCAGCGGAATGGCGATGATGCGCGGCGTGGAAGATTGGGTTCTTGGGGTAATAACATCCCATGCGACAATCAAGTTCGATAGCAGTAATTCTTTCAAAAAGAAGCCAACAAACTCCACGAACAGCCAGCCTTTGCGCGTATATGAAGATTGGGGCAGCGCGCGGTGTGCGGCAATCAGCACAAGGTAGCCAAGAACGAATCCAGTCGTTAAGTTTGAAAGCGTGACTTCGCCGTTGAGCATTGCCCACGCAAACGCCAGCACAATATTCAAAAGGAAGTAACTCATTGCGCGACCTCCATCACGGCTTGAATGTATACCGCGGGATTCATCAACTGCTCGCCCGCGCGGAGCATGACCTCAAACGCGCCGGATGCGCCCACGCCGAGCAGCACAGCCAGCAGAGCAAACGCGGCAATCGGGGCAATCATCAACGCGCGGTTGGTTTCGCTCATTTCACGCGCGGGTTTGGATTCTGCCTGCGGTTTCCAAAAGGCTTCGTTCCAAATTTTCATCATCGAAAACAAGGTGAAGAAACTGACCGCCACCGAGATTCCCGTTATCCAATATTGTTCCGCTTCAAAACCGGCGCGGATGAGTCCCAGCTTGCCGACGAATCCTGAAAGCGGGGGAAGTCCCGCGAGCGAAAGCGCGGAAATCAAAAAGAAAACCGTGAGCGCGGACTGGGTTTTATACATGCCGCCGAGTTTTTTCAAATCCATCGTGCCGTATAACTGATTCACCGCGCCGCTGATGAGGAAGAGATTGGTCTTGACCATCATGTTATGAATGGTGAAGAAGACCGCGCCCGCCAGCGCAAGCGGGGTGAAAATTCCCAA
>DAOTZP010000390.1:0-3611 GCA_034434265.1 Anaerolineales bacterium
TATAGTTGTCTGACTACTTCGCAGCCTTGTCCGTAATTTCCAAAGCCTTGTCGAGAATCTCCACGCCCTCTTTTAATTGTTCTTCGTTGATAATCAGCGGCGGGATAATCAACACGGTGTGCCAGTGGGTATAAAGGAACAATCCGTTATCCAAACAATATTTTCGCAGGGCGGTCATTTCGGGGGATGAGCCGTTCCACGGCGTCATCGGTTCTTTGGTTTCGCGGTTTTTCACGACTTCGATGATTCCAAACAGCCCGATGTTGCGGACGTCGCCGACGGAGGGATGTTTTTCGCCGAGTTCGGTTAACATGCGATGCAGCACGACGCCCATCCGCGCGGAGTTTTCCACCACGTTGCTTTCCTGCATGGCGCGGATGTTCGCCACTGCCGCCGCGAGCGAAACGGGATGCGAGGTGTAGGTCAGCCCGCTTTCAAAGACATGCTCGTCGAAAGCCGCCGCGATTTCGGGTTTCATCGCCACCGCCCCCAGCGGCGCGTAAGCGGAGGTGAGTCCCTTCGCCATCGTTATCATGTCGGGGACGACGTTCCAATGCTCGATGGCGAACATTTTGCCAGTGCGCCCAAAGCCCGCCATCACTTCGTCCGCAATCATCACGATTCCGTATTTGTCGCACAGCGCGCGGACTCCCTGCATGTATCCCTGCGGGGGGATGATAATTCCGTTCGTGCCGGTGACGGATTCCATGAGAATCGCCGCGATGGATTCGGGACCTTCGTAGAGGATAATCTCTTCGAGGTGATTCAAATAATCGCGGGTAAATTCTTCTTCGGAGATGTTCGGGTTGGTACGGTGAAACGTGGAGCGGTAACGATACGGGTCGAGAAAGTGGACGACGCCCGGCATTAAATTCGGCTCCCAAGCCACGCGGCGCGGGTCGCCTGTGACCGCCATCGCGCCCGCGCTTGCGCCGTGATAGGAACGATAGCGCGAGAGAATCTTGTGGCGTTGGCGCAGCCCCCTGTGGGTGGCATATCCGCGCGCGAGTTTAATCGCGTTTTCGTTGGCGTCCGCGCCGCCAAGCGTGAAGAGGATTTTGGTTAACTTCCCCTGCGGGGTAATCTCCGCGACGGTCTTGCTCGCCAGCGCGCGGATTTTGGTGGTCATGCCCGGCGCGGCGTAGGGCAGCTCGGCGGCTTGCTCCTGCATGGCTTTGATGACGCGCTCGTCGCCATGCCCCAAATTGACGCACATGGTCATCGAGTTGAAGTCGAGATAGCGTTTGTCGTTCACGTCCCAAAAATAAACGCCCTTCGCGCGTTTGACGGCGATGGGATTCACTTTGGCTTGGGCGGACCAGGTCCAAAAGACGTGTTCTTTGGAAAGGGGAAGGATTTCGTTGTCGGGAAGGTCGAACATAGAGCCTCGTTTGGGGATTGGGGATTGGAGATTGCGGGCGAATTATAATCCCCCGCTGCTGATTTCACTCTTTCGCGCAAAATAACCGAGCGGAGTTTTTTTCGTTTACAATTTCACGCATGACCCAACCCCTTGCTCTTGTCACTGGCGGCGCAAAACGTCTTGGCAAAGTTTTTGCGCTTCACCTTGCCCGCATGGGATATTCGATTGCCTTGCATTATCACAAATCCGAACATGAAGCGCGGCAAACCAAACGCGAAATTGAATCGCTTGGCGCGCGGGTTCAACTGCTGCAAGCCGATTTATCCAATCCCGCTGAAATTGAAAATCTCTTTGCGGAATTCAACCTTCAATCCTCAACCTTCAACCTTCTTATCAACTCCGCTTCGGTCATGTCTATTGGCAATGCGTCTGATTTGGATTTAAGCGGCTGGAACTATGCCCTCGATTTGAATCTCCGCGCCCCATTTTTGCTCAGCCAACACGCCGCGCGGAGAATGACTTCGGGCGGGCTGATTCTCAACATCAGTGATGTTGCCGCCCGCAAAGCGTGGACGCGCTACCCCGCGTACACTGTCAGCAAAGCGGGGCTGGAATCGCTTACGCAGGTCCTCGCCCGCGCTTTGGCTCCCGCCATTCGAGTCAATGCCATTGCGCCCGGGCTTGTGCTGCCATCCGATGTAGTGACCGAAGAACAATGGGGTAAACTTGTGGAACGTCTGCCTTTGCGGCGCGCCGCCCGCGTGGAAGAAATCACTTCCGCTGTGGAGTTTCTCATCAAAAACGAGTACATCACCGGTCAAACCATTACTGTGGATGGCGGGTACTCCCTCCTTTAATCATTATCCATTTCCCATCAACCAATGTCCTTCAAAAAACTTCTCCCGGATATTCTTCTCTCCCTTCTTCTTCTTGCTTTCACGATATATTACGCCTTCACTTATGTGGATTTTTCCATCCCTCCGTTTGAAGACGCCGCCATGCTCATGCGCTACTCGCAGCATCTGGCAAACGGTCACGGCATTGTGTGGAACATTGGAGAAGAGCCTGTTGACGGCGCAACTGATTTTCTTTTTATGGCGGCGGCGGCAGGGTTAATTCGGCTGGGATTTACCGTCGGGCAATCCATTCGCGGGCTTGGGTTTTTGTCACACATCCTCACGATTTTACTTATTTATTGGGGCAACCGAAAAATTCACAACGCCAACATGCCGCTTTCATTCATTAGCGCGCTCTATCTTGCCGTTGGCGCGGGGCTTTCCTATGTCTCCGCTTATTTTGGCACGCCGTTCTTTGCGCTCTTTGCTGCCATCACATGGACGTTTGCCCTGCTTTTGATGAAACAAAACAATCCGCCCGTCACGCTTTTATTTGCTTTTGCGCTTAGCGGATTAATCACAGGCTTAATTCGCCCGGAGGGAGTCATCCTTGCTTCTTTGATGCTGCTTTCCATTGTATATGCGCGCGGATGGAAAAACTCGCTTGCTTTGATTTTTACGTTTGGCGGAGTTTTTCTGCTACTGGGCGGCGCATACTTTTTATGGCGATGGAATTACTTTGGCTACCCCCTGCCAAACCCATTTTATAAAAAAGGCGGGTCGGGGCTTCATTGGGACTCGTTTCATAACTCCCTGAAAAATACGTTAAGGTTGTGTTTGCCATTTGCCATTGCCGCTTTGTTTGCGCTGCGTTCCGCTGAAACCACCAAAAAATTGATTGCGTATCTCATCCCCGTGTTGGGATTTGCCTCCGCCTTTGTTTTGATTTCAGATGAGATGAATTACGGCGCGCGCTTTCAATACGCCCTGCTGCCGATTGCCCTCCTCGCGTGGATTCCGCTGGCGGGTGGATTCAACCTCATCCCGTGGAGTCACTTGGACCGAAGAGAAAGCCGCGCTTTGCTCGTCAGCGGCGCGGCGCTTTGCGCGGCGGTCATCTTTTACGGGTGGTATCAAAATTGTTTTTTGACATCCTATCAAAAAACCTGCTTTGCGCCCTACGAAAACGACGGGCGGTATGACATGGGCAAAATGCTTGCGGAGTATCGCGGCAAAGGCTATGTGATTGCAACCACCGAAGCGGGGCTGCTGCCGTATTACTCAGGCTGGACGGCGATTGACACATGGGGCTTGAATGACAAGCACATCGCGCACAACGGGTTGAGCGAGGCGTATTTGGATGCGTACAAACCGCATGTAATTATGTTCCATGACTATTACTCGCCGCTTGA
>DAOTZP010000391.1:0-10191 GCA_034434265.1 Anaerolineales bacterium
CAAACGCTTGCAGGGCGTCATCCAAACGATATTCTTTTTCAATCAAAACAGTCGGGTCCACCTGACGTTTTTCCATCAACCGCAGCGCGGGCGCAAAGGGACCGCAGCGCGAGCCGAGTAATTTAATTTCATCCACGACAATCGAGGAAAGGTTCAAGGTCACCTCCCCCGCGTATGTGGATTTAAGAACCAGCGTCCCGCCCGGGCGGACGGCTTTGCGCGCGAGTTTGAATCCATCGGGCGAGCCTGTCGCCTCCACCACCACATCGAACCTGCCGGGCTGAACTTCATCGGCGGAGATGGTTTGAATGCCGCGCGCATTTAATAAGGATGCGGGTTTGTCACGTCTTGTGACTACGCGCAAATCGCAACCGGTTAATGCCATCGTCTGCGCAATCAACTGTCCCAAACGACCCGCACCCACCACCAGTACGCGGTCGGTCGGATGAATTTGAACCTGCTGTTGAATTTCCAGCGCGGCGGCAAGCGGCTCGGTAAATACCGCCATTTCATCGGGAACGGAATCGGGGACGCGGTGCAAATTTTCCACAGGCAGGGTTGTGTACTCCGCAAACACGCCGTGACGGTTGAGGATGCCCAGCACGGTGCGATTTTCGCAGTGATTCAATCTTCCATTTTTACAAGCTTCACATTTGCCGCACAAGGCGTTTATTTCGCCCACCACGCGCGCGCCCACCCAGCTTTCATCCGGCGCGGAAATGACCTCCCCCACAAATTCATGCCCAAGAATGCCGGTGTAGGGATAATAGCCTTTCACCAATTCCAAATCGGTGCTGCACACGCCCGCCTTGCGAATTTTGATTAAGGCTTCGTGCGGGTTGTTCGGCTGGGGAACATCCGCCCGAAGTGAGATTTTATTATTTTCAAGCCAGAGGGCTTTCATCTTGTATCCTCTTTAGAGAGCGTTTCTTAAGTCAATCTGACAGGGAAAAGGTTTCTCGCTGCCGCTCGAAATGGCATTAAGAAACAGTCTCTTACATGCCGCGCTGCCGCACGGTTTCATAGGCAAGCAGCGCGGCGGAAGTGGAGACGTTCAACGAGTTGACTTTTCCCAGCATGGGGATTTTTATTTTAACATCCGCCTGCGACATCCAGAAATCGGTCAGCCCTTCATCTTCCGTGCCGACGGCAATGGCAACGGCTTCGCGCAAATTGACATCGGTGTAGTTCACCGCTGCGGATGGGGTTGCCGCCAAAATGCGGATGTGGTTTTTCCTCAGCCAATTCAAAACGCTGGCATTATCCGCTTGCACGGTGGGTACGGTGAACAAGGCTCCCCGGCTGGCGCGCACGACATTGGGATTCCACACATCCACGCGCGGGTCGCAGACGAGTACGGCATCCACACGGGCGGCGTCGGCGGTGCGAAGGATGGCGCCAAGATTGCCGGGCTTTTCAACAGACTCTGCCAGCAGCACAAAGGGCGCGGCGCTTAAGCGAATGTCATCAAGCGAGGTTTTGGGAATGGGGAAAATCGCCAGCCAGCCGTCGGGGTTTTCGCGGTAGGAGATTTTTTCAAACACGGCGCGGGTGACGGTGGTGACGGAAAAGGCAGGCGGGGCGGAAAAAGCGCGGGAGCGCGAATCAAATTCAGGGGCGTGAAAAAACGCGGTCGGTTTCCATCCCGCAGAAAGCGCGAGGGTGAGTTCATCCACGCCTTCGACGAGCATCAAACCGTCCTGCTGTCTTTGCTTTTTATTTTCGCGGAGTTTGACAATATGCTTGATGGTGGCGTTTTGCAGGCTGGTAATATCCATGCCTGTATTTTACTTTACCAAAAGAAAACATGCCGCCTGATGCGTTTTGGAAAAGTTGACAAAACGCGGGTCGCTGATTTTGCAGGTTTCAATGTTTTATTCAATCAAATGACAAGCCGTGCGGTGTCCGGGCGCAACTTCCTTCCACGCGGGGGCTTCGTGCCTGCACTTTTCCACCGCCAGCGGGCAGCGCGGATGAAAGCGGCATCCCGAAGGCGGGTTAATGGGACTTGGCACATCGCCGGTGAGGATGATGCGCTGGCGCGCGCGTTCTTTTCTTGGGTCGGGCAGTGGAACTGCTGAAAGCAAGGCTTTGGTGTACGGGTGCTGCGGTTTTTCATATAAATCGTCGCGGCTGGCAATTTCAACCATCACGCCCAAATACATCACCGCCACGCGGTCGCAGATGTGGCGCACCATGCTCAAATCATGCGCCACAAATAAATACGTCAGTTCCAGCTGGTCTTGCAGTTTTTCAAGCAGATTGACCACCTGCGCTTGAATGGAAACATCCAGCGCGGAGATTGGCTCATCGCACACGATGAAGGAAGGCTCGGAAGCGAGCGCGCGCGCAATGCCAATGCGCTGCCGCTGCCCGCCGGAAAATTCATGCGGAAAGCGGTTCATGTGGCGCGCATTCAAGCCGACCAGTTCCAGCAATTGACGCACGCGGTCATCGCGTTCTTGTTTCGTGTTCATCAACCGATGAACGCGCAGCGGCTCGCTGACAATGGCGTTCACCGTCCAGCGCGGGTTGAGCGAAGCATACGGGTCTTGAAAAATCATCTGCGCTTTGCGGCGAATCTGCATCAACGCCGCGCCTTTGGATTCGTGAACGCTGTGACCGTCAATGATGGATTTTCCGGAAGTGGCGGAATACAACCCCAGCAACGTGCGCCCCGCGGTGGTTTTGCCGCATCCGCTTTCGCCCACCAAGCCAAGCGTTTCGCCTTTTTGAATATCAAACGAAATGCCGTCCACCGCGCGAACCGCGCCCACTACACGGTCGAAGATAATTCCGCTTTTGATGGGAAAATGTTTTGTCAAGTTTTCAACGCGCACCAAAGGCTCGCTCATCGCAATTCTCCTGTTTTCACATTCACCCAGCACGCGGCTTTATGATTGCCTTCCACCACTTCCAGCATGGGGTTTTGCTGAACGCATTTTTCTTTGACAAAATCGCAGCGCGGCGCAAACGGGCAGGCGACGGGTTCGGTCAGCAGGTTGGGCGGCGCGCCCTGAATGGACTTTAATTCTTTTTCGCGGCGGCGGTCGGCGCGGGGCAGGGCTTGCAGCAGCGCCATTGTATAGGGATGCAGCGGGTTGTCGTATAAGTCGTCCACATAAGCTTCTTCCACCACGAAGCCGGCGTACATGACCATCACGCGGTCCGCCATGCCCGCCACTACGCCGAGGTCGTGCGTAATCCAAATCATTGCCATGCCCACGTCCCGCTTAAGGCGTTTGACAAGCTCGACAATCTGCGCTTGAATGGTGACATCCAGCGCGGTGGTCGGCTCGTCGGCAATGAGCAAACTTGGCGCGCAGGCAAGCGCCATGGCAATCATCACACGCTGGCGCATCCCGCCCGAAAATTGATGCGGGTAATCGTTCAGGCGTTTGCCCGCATCGGGGATGCCGACCCATTCAAGGAGAGTTAAAGCGCGGCTGCGGCACTGTTCGGGAGTCATCGGCGTATGCGCGCGCAGCGTCTCGGTTAACTGATGTCCAATCGTCAAAACGGGGTTGAGGCTGGTCATTGGGTCTTGAAAAATCATTGCGATTTCTTTGCCGCGAATGTGTTCCATCTCCGCTTCGGAAAGTTTGAGCAAATCCGTATCGCGGTAAATCACTTCCCCGCTGACAATTTGACCCGGCGGAATGGCAATCAGCCGCAGCATGGACATCATTGTGACGGATTTTCCACATCCGCTTTCGCCAACGACGGCGAGCGTTTCGCCTTCGTTCAATTCAAATGAAACGCCGTTGACCGCGTACACTGTGCCTTCGGGCGTGTGAAAACGGGTTTTGAGGTTGTTGACTTGCAAAAAGATATGTTTGCCGCTCATGGCTACACCGTCCGGCTGCGAGGGTCGAGCGCGTCGCGCAAGCCATCGCCGAGGAAGTTAATGCTTAAGGTAATCAGAACAATCAGCAAACCGGGGAAGAGCCAAAGCCAATACGCGGTTTCAATGTAACGGTAGGCGTCTTCCAGCATACTGCCCCATGTGGCGGTGGGAGGGCGTACGCCCATGCCCAGAAAACTGATGTACGCTTCGGCGGAAATGGCGTTTGCCACGCCAAGCGTGGCGTTTACCACCACAGGCGCAATGGTGTTGGGCAAAATGTGTTTGAAGATAATCTCCCAGTTGGATGTGCCGGTGGCGCGGGCGGCGAGGATGAACTCGCGTTCTTTGATGGAAAGAAATTCAGCGCGGACAATGCGCGCAAGGTAGGGCCAGCTTGTCAAGCCGATGATGAGAATGATGACAAGCACGCTGCCGCTTAAGGCGCGTCCCAAAATCGTAATGTTTGGAATTTTATCCGCGAAGAATTTTGACATGATGATTAAGATAAGCAGCTGTGGAATGATAAGAATGGCTTCGGTGATACGCATCAAAATTGCATCCAATTTGCCGCCAAAGTACCCCGCAAGCGCGCCAATGAGGATGCCAACCATCACTTCAACCAGCGCGGCGGTCAAGCCAATGACAATGGAGATTTGTCCGCCGTAGATGGCGCGGGCGAGGATATCGCGCCCGATGGTATCCGTCCCAAACGGGTGGGCGGCGCTGGGCGCTTGCAAGCGTTCTTTGGTGTTGGTGAAGTTGGCATATTTTTCGGTGACGAAAAACGCGCCGCCGAACGAATAAAGAAAAAGAAGAAACAGCACAACCGCGCCAAAGATTGCCATTTTGTGACGGCGGAATCTGCGCCATGTTAAATTGGCAAGCGTAAGCGGAGGGGCTTCCACTTCGGGGACAAGCAGGGAGTTGGGGAGGTTTTGTGCGGTGGTCATAACGCTCCTTAATCGAAACGAATGCGCGGGTCGAGCCAGGCGTACACGATGTCGGTCAAAATTTGAAAGACAACCACAGCAACGGCAATCATCATCAAAATGCCCATTACAACGGGGGTGTCGCCGCGGTCAATGCCGTCAATAAACAGACGTCCCATGCCGGGCCAGGCAAAAATTCGTTCAGTGACCACCGCGCCGCCCAGCAGCAGGGGCAGGTCCAGCCCGACGATGGTGACAATGGGAAGCGAGGCGTTTTTCAGCGCGTGAACGAATGTAATTTGACGCTTGGGCAAACCTTTGGATTTTGCCGTGCGAATGTAATCCTGTCCCAGCACTTCAAGCATGGCGCTGCGGATGTAGCGCGTATATGCGGCAAAGCTGATGAAGGCAATGCTAAACGCGGGCAGAATCAAGTGCAGCATGACCTGTTCGGGGGTTTTGCCAATCTGCGGGTCAAACATTCCCACCGTTGGCAGGTATGGAAGCCCCCAGCGTTTGAATGAAATGGAAAAAATATACATACTTGAAAGCGCGACAAAGAAAATCGGCATGGAGTATGCAATGAACAAAAACGCGGTTAAAAGATTGTCAAATAATGAATACTGCCGCAAGGCGGAATAAATCCCCACCAGCAGCGAGCCAAGCACAATCACCAGTTCGGCGGTGAGCATGAGGATGAGCGTATTGGGAATGCGTTCAGCAATGACTGTGGTGACCGGTCTGCCGGTTTGAACAAGCGAGGTGCCAAAGTCGCCGCGCAAAACGCCCTGTCTTTTACCGGGCGTTTCTTCAATTCCATCTCCGTCGAGGTCAATTTTGGTCCAGTCATTGCCAATCAGCCAATAGAGGTATTGCATGTAAACCGGCTTATCGAGACCGAGTTGGCGGGTGAGACGCGCGCGGTCTTCCGCGCGGGTGGGTGTGCGCCCGCCCATTGTGGCAAGCGGGTCAGTGGCGTTTTGCATCAGCACAAATAAAATCAGGCTTACCAAAAATAATAATGGAATAGATTGCAGCAACCGGCGAATGATATATCTTGCCATGACACGCTCCTTCCAAAACAAACAGGGGTTCTGTAAATGTTGTTTTTTTACAGAACCCCTGCATTTTACTTGATTATCTTACTTGACGTCCCATTCGTGAATGTTATAGAACGGGGTGGCGCCGGAGAACTTGACATTGGTCAGGCGTCCGTTGACAGCCCAAATGTCGGGGTCCCAGTAGATGCCAATCCAATAGGCTTTGTCAAAGATAAGGCGCGAAATTTTGTGGAAGGTCTCTTCACGCGCGGCGGCGTCCACTTGCCCGATTTCCTGGTACACAAGGGCTTCCAGTTCCAAATCGCAAACCGCCTGCCAGTTGGTGCCTTCGGGCGTTTCAGGCGAGGGGATTTGGTCGCAGTACCACTCGGAAGTGTGCGGGTCGGGGAAGTTAACCGTGGTGGAGTATTCAAAGATGTCATACTCGCCGTTCGCGGCAGGTCCGCCTTCGCCATAACCGTCAAAGAAGTTGGAGGCGTTGAACAACTCCACACCGATGCCCACTTCCGCAAGTTGCTGCTGGAAGATGGCTTGAATCTCTTTGCGGATTTCGCGGGTGGTGGTGCCGTATTTCAACACAAGTTCCACGCCGTCTTTGTCGCGGGTGCCGTCGCCGTTGGAATCAACCCAGCCAGCCGCGTCAAGCAGTTCGTTTGCTTTGGCGGGGTCGTAGGGATACGGCTCGATGGTTGGGTCCACGAACGGGGTGTTATCCCAATAGGTGGCGGCAACGCCGGTGCGCCCTTCGTACAAATCATTGACGAGGGAGTAGCGGTCAATGGCGTAAGCAATTGCCTGACGCACGCCTTGTTCCTTCAAAGCGGGATGCCCCTTTTCTCCGAGGTTGACGTACAAGCCTTCGTTATAACCGGAAAACACGGTGAACATTTGCACACCGGCGGCTTCCAGCGCGGGGATGTCGGAGTAGGCAATGAACGTGCCGAGGTCGCCTTCGCCGGATTGCAGCGCGGCAATTTGCGAAGCGTCATCCGGCACAAAGCGGACGAAGATTTCGTCAATCGCGGGGCGTCCCAGCCAGTAGTTCTCATTGGCGGTGAAGCGCGCGTATGAACCGGCTTCCCATTCCGCGAAGTTGAAGGGACCACAGCCGACAGTGGGCGTACGGTTATAGGAAGATTCGTTCAAACTGCCATTGGCTTCAAACTCGGCTTGCAAAATGTGCTTGGGGAGAAGTCCCTTCCACAACGTCGCCGCCCAAGGGGTGAATGGATTGTTAAAGGTGACCACCACTGTGCGTTCATCAGGCGCGGTGATGGAGGCAATCAGGTCATACGGGCTTTGCGTGGAGACAGTGTTATTCGGATTTATCGTCATCTCGTAAGTGAAAATGAAATCTTCCGCAGTAATCGGCGTGCCGTCCGACCACACAATGTCATCGCGCAGTTTGAACGTGAAGGTTTTTCCATCGGCTGAAATCCCGCCATTTTCAACGGAAGGCATTTCAGTCACCAAAACGGGAACGGGCTCGTTTTTATCGTCAAACGTCCAGGCGTAGCAGTTCCAAATTTGGTAGGTGATGCCGGTGAACCACTGATTGGTGTAGAGCGGGTTCAGGTTGTCAAATTCCTGCGTGAAGATAAAGGTGACGACTTTCTTTCCAGCGGCGGGTTGTTGTTCACCGCCGGAAGACGGCGCGGTAGTTGCCGCAGGTTGTTCTCCGCCCGCTGCGGGCGCTTCGGTTGCCGGCGTTCCGCCGCCGCACGCAGAAAGCGTCAGCGCCAAAACAACCATCAAAAACAATACAGGCTTAAGGTGTTTCATTCTTCTTCTCCTTTTTTGAGTTTGGTTAAACGCGCGGACAATGCGCGTGAACACCCGTTTCCGTAGGACAGGCTTCAGCCTGTCCGATTTAACAGGCTAATGAAGTTACACCAACGGGCGCATAAGAGAACGCGCCCTACGCAAACATTACGGAAATAATTTCCTAAATAACCCAAGTTGCTGCCCTTGCTTAATTTTTTACCGCAGAGGCGCGGAGGACACGGAGAAATTCATTAAAAACTCTGCGCCCTCTGCGCATCGGCGATTCAAAACGGGCAACATCCTTCTTCCCTTTTGAAGGTGCAACTTGCGTTAAATATCATAAGCCTGTCTTACGACAACTGCGGCAAAACAATCTTCGCCTTGCGCGATTTCACATCATACGAGCAGCCATGCGTCAGCACATGCACGCGCAAGCCGCTCACGGCAACAGGTTTTTTATTTTCCACTTCGGCAACATTGGCGGCGGTGATTTCGCCGCCGTCCACAATCGTCACCGCGCCTGTGCCAAACACGGTAATTCGTTTTTCATCTTCCACAATCGCGGCGGTGTTTTCGTCAATGCCTGCGCCCAACAAACGCGGGTTGGATGCAATCATATAAATCAATCGTCCCAGTCTATCGCGCTGGCGAAAATGCTGGTCAAACACAATCGTATCGGTCAAGCCCAGCCCCGCCGTAAATTGAGCAATGCCTTCACGCGGCGTTGCGCCGCCCTTGCCGTATGCAATCATCACTTTGGGCATGACGGCTGCGCCCGCGCTTGTTCCGCCGATGATGACTCCGCGCTGGTAGGCGGAGAGAATCGCATCCTCCAACTTTGTTCCGCCAATGGCGGCGGGCAGGCGCATTTGCGTTCCGCCGGAGATGAAAATTCCGCTGGCAGATTTGACCGCCCGCAGGAATGAATCCGCGTTGGCTTGCTCGCGGGTGCGAAAGTCGAGGCTGACAGCCGACTTCGCGCCGCAATCCAAAAAGAATTGAACATAATCCGCGCCGGTGGTTTTCAAACTGGAAGGCTGCGGAAGAATAACAATGCGCGCGTTTTTTCCTCCCGCGCGGCGCACAAATTCGCGCGAGACGATGGGGTTCTTCCAATTTTCATTTCCGCCGATGGGCATTAAAGTTTTCATTGCAAACTCCGCAAAAAGCGCACAAGGTGACCGCCCGTATTAAGAATGTGGTCGCGCATGGCTTGTTCGGCGGCGGATGGGTTGCGCGCCTGCAAAGCGGCAACAATGGCGCGATGCTCTTCATCGTCCACTGCATCCCGTTCCGGTAATGGCTGCGAAAACGTCGCGGCAAAGTTTGCAATTAGCATGGTGGGGAACATTGCCCACATTTGATTAAGCGCGCGGATTAAATATTCGCGCCTGCTTGATGTGTAAATTTTCTGATGAAAGGCGCGATTCAACTCGCGGTATTTGGCAACCGCTTCGGGCGCGTTATTTTTTTCGATTTCGAGTTGAATCTGTACGATGGAGTTTAAGTCTTCGGGCGAGATAATTTCCGCCGCCGCAGCAGCCGCCCGCCCTTCGAGAAAAGCGCGGTGGGCGTATAAGTCTGTAATATCTTCAATGGAAAACGTCACCACCCGCGCGCCGCGATACGGCACATGCTCTATCAACCCTTCGGCGGCAAGTTCTTTAAGCGCCTCGCGCACCGGCATTTGGCTGACGCCCAATTCTTGGGCAAGCCGTTCCTGCCGCAGCCACTCGCCGGGTTTATAATACCCGTTAAGAATGGCGCTGCGCATTTTTTCGGCAACCACATTGCGAAGTTGTTTATGAGAGGCGGTATCTGTGAGCAAGGGGACCTTCAAATTAGATATAATATCTAAGACAGAATATCATATTTCCCATGAAAAAGTCAAGAGGAGAGTTAAATGGACAACCCGATTAAACTAACTGAAAAATATGAACGCAACGGCTGGGTGGCGCTCAAACGCCCCGACCTTGAACCTCCTGACGGGTGGAGTCTTTCACTCATCACCTCCATTGAAAGAATCCGCTCGCACAAACTTTCGGCGCAAAATGAAATCACCTTTATTCAAGATACCGAAACGCTTTCGGATGTGTTCACCATGTCCGCGCAGGGCGGCTGGGCGCGGCGCATGACCACCGAGCGTCCGCTGGCAATTTCATGGGATGATGAAATTCCGCAATGGTCGCCGGATGGCAACTGGCTGGCGTTTGGAATCAAAGGGCATGTTCACATCGTCCCGCGCGAAGGCGGGCTGCCCCAAAAAATTACCGACTTTACCAGAGCGGCAGGCGCGCCGCGATGGATGCCAGATTCGCAGCGGATGATTGTCACTGTGGAGCGTTACGAAACCGACCAGTTGATTTTGACAGACCGCGATGGAAACTACCTTCAAACATTAACCAACGACAGGCAGGGAGACCACTGGGACGCGAACCCTTCGCCCGATGGAAAATACATTGCATTCAATTTGCGCCGCTTCGATGACTTAAATCGTCTTGATATTGTTTTGCTGGAACTTGCCAGCGGAAAACAAATTCCGTTGTATGGCAAACCGTCCACGCGCGCGCACTCGCCCAAATGGTCGCCT
>DAOTZP010000392.1:0-10633 GCA_034434265.1 Anaerolineales bacterium
ATGAGCCGCTCCCAATTTTTGGATTTGACCAAAAAATACCCCGAGCTGTATTCTTCAATGGTCAATGTCCTCAGCCAAAGGCTCGATGCCGCCAACACCCAATCGTTTCGTGACTTAAGGCAAAAGAACGAGGAATTGCAAACCGCTTACGATAACTTGAAAGCGGCACAGGCGCAATTGATTGAAAAAGAACGCCTTGAACGCGAACTGCAAGTCGCGGCGGATATTCAACTCAGCATTCTGCCGGACCAGCTGCCCGAAGCGGAAGTTTTCGATTTTGGCGCGCGGATTTTACCCGCCCGTCAAGTCGGCGGCGATTTTTATGATGTTTTTCAAATCAGCCCGGACCAGATTGGCGTGGTCATTGGCGATGTCGCCGATAAAGGCGTACCTTCAGCCATTTTCATGGCGCGCGCGCACGCCCTGATTATGGCGGAAGCCGATTTAAGCATGTCCGCAGGGGATGTGATGCGCGCTGTCAATCAGCATATCACCCGTCTGCAAAAGTCCACCCAGTTTGTCACCGTGCTGTACGGTGTTTTGGATTTGCAAACGCGCGAATTTCGTTACGCCCGCGCCGGTCACGAACCGCCCTTGCTGCTTCACCCCGATGGAAGCGTGGAGCGTTTGCCATACAATCCAGGCATGGCGCTTGGATTATGGGAGGATGTGTTACTTGACGAGCAAACCATCACCTTGCCGCGCGGCTCCTGCCTGCTTTTATTTACCGATGGGATGACCGATTGCCGAAACCCGGAAGGCGAAGTATTTGGCTTGGAGCGGGTAAAACAAAAACTGGCGCAACTTAAGAATAAAAATGCCCAGCAAATTTGCGACCATCTTTTGGATGATTTGAAAAAATATCAAAACGGCGCAAAACAAGACGACGATGTAACGCTGGTTGCCATTCACGCCGTTAGTGATGATTCCACCATCAAACTAAGAAGAAAATAAAACATCATTCTTAGACGTGCGCGCCAGCCATCCACAACCCGAGCTGCTCGCGGGTGGTCTTTTTTGTTTCCACAATCGCCACAATCTTTCCGCGATACATCACCGCAATACGGTCTGAGAGCGCCATAATCTCATCCAACTCGGCGGAGATGAGCAGCACCCCAATGCCGCTGTCGCGCATCTGAATAATCTCACTGTGAATATACTCAATTGAACCGACATCCAACCCGCGTGTTGGCTGATTGGCGATGACCAGTTTCACGCCCTTGCGGCTGAGCTCGCGCGCCACAATCACCTTTTGCTGATTGCCGCCGGAAAGCTTGCCCGCGTGAACAAAGGGGGAGGGAGTCCGCACGTCAAAGGCTTGAATCAGCCGCCGCGCGTTCTCGTCCAGCGCTTTGGGCTGCATCACGCCGTTTTTGCTGAAGGGCGGATAGTAGTAATCGCACAACGCCAAGTTATCCGCGATGGAGTATTGCAGCACCAAGCCGTGACGCTGGCGGTCTTCGGGGATGTGCGCCAAGCCCGCTTTTGTAATTTCGCGCGGCTCTTTGCCGGTCATGTCTTTGCCTGCAATCGTAACTTTTCCACCGGATGGGTGACGCAAGCCCGTCAGCGCTTCGGAGAGTTCCGTCTGCCCGTTGCCCTGCACGCCCGCGATTCCCAAAACTTCCCCCGCGCGCACGCTGAAAGAAACGCCATGCACGGTTTCCAGTTTTCTATCATCGCGCACGCTTAAGTTTTCCACTTTCAACACTTCTTCGGCGGTTTCGTGGTCTTTTTTGTTCACAGTCAAAATGACTTGACGCCCCACCATCATATTTGCCAGCTGCGATTCATTCGTTTCGGAGGGCAGCGCCGTATTCACCACACGACCGGCGCGCATCACCGTGATGCGGTCTGATACCGCCAGCACTTCTTTAAGTTTGTGTGTGATGAAAATAATGGAAACGCCGCGCGCGGTCAAATCGCGCATAATGCGGAACAAGTCCTCCGCCTCTTGCGGGGTTAACACCGCAGTCGGCTCGTCGAGGATGAGGATTTCGGCATTGCGGTACAACGTCTTGATAATTTCCACGCGCTGTTGAATGCCCACAGGCAGCGAGCCGACAATCGCATTCGGGTCCACATCCAAGCCGTATTGTGAGGAGATTTCGCGCACGCGGTTGGAAACGAAATCGTGGTCGAGCGCGCCGCGTTTCACGGTTTCATCGCCGAGCATCACATTTTCCGCCACGTCAAAAACGGGAATCAGCATAAAGTGTTGATGCACCATGCCAATGCCAAGCGCAATGGCGTCCTTGGGCGAGTGAATTTCCACATGCCTGCCGTTGACATAAAACTCGCCTTTATCAGGTTTGTGCAAGCCGTAAATCAAATTCATCAACGTGCTTTTGCCCGCGCCGTTTTCGCCCAGCAGCGCGTGAATTTCGCCTTTGCGCAAATCAAAATGTACGTTATCGCTTGCCAGCACGCCGGGAAATTGTTTGGTAATGCCTTTGGCTTCAAGGACAATTGGTTTTTCGGTCATGGCTGTCTCCTATTTTTCGTAGGGTTGCCCATCGGCGGCGGGCGGGGTGGTCTTGCCGATGATGCCGGTGAGAATAAGCATGGTGAGAATGTACGGAGTTAATCCCACAACATACGACTGCTGCAAAAACGCCCATTGTTCGGGAATGGCTTCGCGGAACAGTTGCAGGTTAATTTGTAAAGCCTGCGAAGAGCCAAAGACCAGCGCGGCAGCCCACGCGCCAATGGGAGTCCAGTTGCCGAAAATCATCGCCGCAAGGGAGATGAAGCCGCGCCCGTTGGTCATCAACGGCTCGAAAGTGGGAATCGATTCGAGGGTGAAGTACGCGCCCGCCAGCCCAGCCAAAGCCCCCCCGATGAGTACATTCGCGTAACGCATTCGTTCCACGTTAATGCCGACGGTGTCCGCCGCTTTGGGGTGTTCGCCTACGGCGCGGGTGCGCAACCCCCAGCGGGTGCGGAAGAGAATGTAATGAGCGACGAAAACGAGAATAATCGCCGCCCATGCCACCGGCTTTTGGTCAAATACGCGGTTGATGGCGTTTAAGTTTTCGTGACAGACGGGGGAACCGCAAAGCGGCGAGAAAATTTCGTAAAGCGGAAGGTGGATTGCGGAAAGCACGCCGGGCGAGCTGGGTACTGTTCCTCCGAACAGGCTGGTTTCACCGAAAAACAATTGGCGGTTGAGAAAGCCGGTGATGCCTACCGCAAGGATGTTGATGACCGTGCCGCCGATGATTTGGTCCACCTTGAAGGTGACGGAAAGCCAAGCCAGCAGCAGCGACATGAGCGCTCCGCTAAGCACGGCGACGAGCACGCCCGCCAGCAGACACGCGCTTAATCCCCATTGATATACGTTGGAAAGATACATGGCGGTGAACCAGCCGAAGAATGCGGCGGTGAGCATCATGCCTTCAATGCCAATGTTGACCACGCCGGAGCGTTCGCAAAATACGCCCGCCAGCGCGCCCAAGGTCAGCGGTGTGGCGACGGCGATGGTGGTCGCCAACATGCTGGTAATAATCAACAGCGGGCGCTGTTGTTCTTTCCCCACCATGACCACCGCGCCGAATAGAATAATAATAATCAGGGAAATGAAACTAAAACGCTTCCAGTCCATAAAATTCTCCTAGCCTCCCCATCCGCGCGTGAGGGTGACGCGCTCGCCTTGTGATTTGATGCGGTAGATGTAACGCACAATGGCGTCGGCTGCCACGAAGAGCAAAATTAAGGCTTGAATGACGGAGATTAAATCCACCGGTAGTTGGGTCATAAACTGCATCCGCGTTGCGCCGTTGCGCATGGCGGCAAAAAGGAAGGAGGCAAGCACAACCCCCAGCGGGTGCGACTTGCCCAGCAGGGCAATGGCAATCGCGTCATACCCGTAACCGGAAGAAAAGCCAAGCTCATGGCGGTAGTTTAAGCCGGTCACTTCCACTGTGCCTGCCAGTCCGGCGAGGATGCCTGAAAACAGCATGGTGATGACGATGATGCGTTTGACGTTAACGCCCGCGTATTTTGCCGCATCGGGGTTTAAGCCAACGGTGCGAATTTCAAACCCAAGCGTTGTTTTGTTGAGCAGCCACCAAACCAAAAACGCCATGACAAGCGCGAGGACAAATCCCCAATGAATTCTCAGCCCGTCGAAGATGGGCGCAATGCGCGCGCTTTCGGCAATTTCGGGCGTGCGCGCAATCACGTTGAGCGGGTTTTTGTCCTTCATCGGTCCATTCAAGAGGAACGATGTGGCATTGAGCGCGATGTAGTTCATCATAATGGTGTTGATGACCTCATGCCCGCCGGTGTAGGCTTTAAGCGCGCCGACGATAGCCGCCCACAAGCCGCCCATGAGCGCGCCAAGCAAAATGGTGAGAGGCAGATGAATGGCGGGGGACAGGTCAAAGCCCAGCCAGCCGGGAAGCGCATACCCAATCAGCGAGGAAACAACCGCGCCCAGCGCCAGCTGTCCTTCCGCGCCGATGTTAAACAATCCGCCGCGAAAGGCAAGCGCCACCGCCAGCCCGGCAAAGATATAAGGCGTGGACCAGATTGCCGTTTCGCTGAGCGCGCGGGTGGAGCCAAACGCGCCTTCAAGCAAACCTGTATAAGCGACAATTGGATTTCCGCCTACGAGAAGAATAATCACTCCGCCAATCAACATCGCCGTAATGATGGAAAGGAAGGGGATGAGGCTTGTTTCTGAAACAACTTGAATAAACTGACCGAGGGGGGAATTATTTTTTTGTTCTGGTTGCATGATTTGCTCCAGTTGAGATAAACTGCCCCGTGATTATATCAAATTGGGTTGGGATACATAGCGAATGTTCCGTAGAACCATCATCAACCAGCGCGATTGTGTTTCATAAAATCCGAATCGACTCGCGACACAATAAAACCCGTCAGGTCTTTGATAAACCTTTTTTCACATCAGCAACAAAAAAAGGAAAGAAGCTTGCGCCTCTTTCCTTTTTTTCTGTTTAAGCAAGAGCAGACTTACGGCTTGACCGGGGGAACATTGGTCTTGATGGAGCCATCCAGCAAGCCCGCGGCGATTTCTTCCATCTTGGCTTTTACTTCGGCGGGGACTTCGCTGTCGAGGTCGTGGAACGGAGCGTAGCCCGCCTCGCCGACGAAGTTGCCGTCTTGAATCGTGCCGTCTTTGGCGGCTTTAATCAAGCCGGACACGCCGGGGACGATGAGCTTCAAGGCGCTGGAAAGAATGCGCGGAGCCGCTTCGGGCAGGGTGTAGTACTGGTCGGTATCTACGCCAATGGCGTAAATGCCGCGCTGCGCAGCCGCAACGACGGCGCCGTTACCAGTCTTGCCGCCGCCTGCGAAGATGACATCCACGCCCTGGTCCACCATTGAATTGGCGGCGTTGGCAGCCCATTCGGGGTCGGTGAAGGTCTTGTCGAAGCCCACATCGTTGTGATAGACGATGGAGATTTCAACATCGGGGTTGATGTACAACGCGCCGGCGCGATAGCCTTCACCAAAGCGCCAGACGGGCGGCACGGCATCGGTGGCAAACACGCCGCCAATTTTGCCGCTCTTGGTCATTTGCGCGGCAAGCGCGCCAACGAGGAAGCCGGCGTTATCTTCGGGGAAAACCAAGCCGGTTACGCCGGGGGTTGGCTCAGCCTGGAATTGGTCCACGCCGATGAAGCGGACATTGGGATAAGTCTTGGCTGCCGCAACCGTTGCTTCGCCAAGCGCGAAACCAACCGTCACGATGACATCATAACCGGCATCTGCAAACTGACCAATGTTCTTGGCATAGTCTTTGGCGTCGGTGGTTTCAACGTATTGAATCACATCGGCAACGCCATCGGCTTTGGCTTTTTGCACGCCTTCCCAAGCCGATTGGTTGAAGGACTTATCGTCCACTTTGCCCACGTCGGTCACAAGACCCACGCAGAACACTTCTTCGGACTTGCAGTCCGGAGTGGCGCTTGCGCCGCCACCGCAGGCGGTCAAAATCATTGAGGCGACAATGACCAACGCTGTAACGAAATACAACTTTTTCATTATTTTCTTCTCCTCTATAGAAGATTGAAATTTTTTTAAGGCTTGCTTGCAACCAGCCTTACGACAAGCCAAGTATAAATCCTCTCGAATCTTTGTGCAAGCCTGCACAGATTACGGCTTAATTGCAGGAACGCCCGTGCGAATTTTTTGCCCGCGCAGTTGCGTCAGCAGGTCAGCCAGTTCATTCAAAACCGGCTCGGGGATTGTCGGACTCAATGCAGCCATTTTGATTCTGCCTTGCGCGCGCGGATTCACCTCCCCTCCTGCTGCCAGCGCGCGCAAAATGTCTTCCACCTCTGCCTGCGCGTCTCCGTATATCGAAGCGATGATTTGCGTATTTGATTCTTTCAACGCCGCCGACTGATTCCTCTCTGCGCCGATGACCTTTATCCCCGCCTGCAAAGCGGATTGAATCGCCCCTTGGGCTGTGATTCCGCCTGCGGCGAAGATGACATCCACCCCGCGTTGAATTTCAGTTTGGGCGGTTTTGCGTCCCCATTCTTCATCCACGAACAATTTTTCACTATCCACGTTGTCGTTAAATAAAATCACCAAGCCGCTTTTTTTATCCACCGACCGCGCGCCTTTACGGAATCCTTCGCAATACCGCCACATTGAATCAATATCCGACGTTTCACAAACCGCGCCAATCATGCCTGTTCTTGTTGTGCGCGCCGCAAGAACGCCTGCCAGAAACCCAATTTGGTCTTCGGGAAAGGCGATTGAAATGAGATTATCTTTTTTCTCTTGGTATGTTTGATTAATGCCAATAAACTGAACGTGTTTGTACTCATCCGCCGCCCGAAGCGTCTCGCGCCGCAGGCTGATTCCGCTGGTGATGATGATGTCATATCCGCGCTCTGCAAAGTAAGCGATGTTTTTGGAATAATCGCGCGAATCAATGGATTCAATGTATTCGGCGGCGTGAATAACGCCCGCATTTTTGGAATTTTGCAATCCAATCCATGTGTCTTGATTTATCCCATCGTCTTCAATGCCGAGCGTGTCAGTCACCAGCGCGGCGCAAATGACATCCGCGCGCGCGCAATCGGGCGGCTGGGCGCACCCCGCCAAAAAAAGGAACGCCGCCGCCAGCAGAACAGTCGCTGATTTTTTGAACACTGAATACTGAATTCTGGTCACTGAATCCTGGTCACTGAATACTGATTACTGAAAACTGGTCTCTGAATACCGCACAGCCTCGCCGCGCTTAACGCCCATCATCAGCCAGAAAGCAACATGCTGCCTCCGTGCTTTTAAGGTTTGCAGGTTACCTGATTGACTTTCCAACATTCTCCAAAAACTTTATATCTTGCTGTGTTAAATCCGCTTTTTCCAGCATGTCGGGACGTTTCTTTAAGGTTCGCAATAACGCCTGCTCGCGCCGCCATTTGTTAATTTTGGCATGGTTGCCGCTGAGCAGCACATCGGGGACTTTCCACCCGCGAAACTCCGGCGGGCGCGTATAGTGCGGATATTCGAGCAAGCCCATCGCGTGCGAATCGTCCATTGCGCCGGTGGGGTCGCCCAGCACGTTGGGCAGCAGGCGCGAAACCGCGTCAATAATTATCAACGCGGGAAGTTCCCCGCCGGTCAGCACATAATCGCCAATTGAAATTTCATCGGTTGCCAAATGTTCGCGGATGCGCTCGTCGAAGCCTTCGTATCTTCCGCAAATCAAGGCAAGCCGCGAATGCCGCGCGAGCTCCTGCGCGATGCTTTGGTTAAAGGTGCGTCCTTGCGGGGTGAGCAAAATAACGGGCGTGTTATGTTCCGCGCCCAGCACGCTTTCCACCGCTTCAAAGACAGGCTCCACTTTCATCACCATTCCGCCGCCGCCGCCGTACGGCGTATCATCGGTAACGTGATGCTTGTCATGCGTATAATCGCGGATGTTATGCACGCGCACGTCAATCAACCCGCGTTCGCGCGCGCGTTTGAGAATGCTGGTTTCAAGGTAGGAGGGGAAAACTTCCGGCAGCAGGGTAAAGACATCAAATTCCATACGCGGATTGTAGCAGAGAATGAGGTTATGGAAGAATGGGGGTGACGGCTTCGGCGAGAATGTTTGTAAAAACCATTTTGCCGTTTTCGTTCAGGTGCAAAACATCCATAAACAACGGCGGAGTTAAGCGCGGGTCTTTGCCAAAATCGAGCAGGATTGCATTGTGTTTTTCCGCGTAGGTTTGCAGGCTGCTCATGTAGGCGTCCAGCGCGGGGAAGGGACCCGTAAATTGCATGGTTTTAATGCGGACAAAAATCAGGCGCATGTTTTTTTGATTTGCCAGTTTAATGATTTCAGGCAGAAACGATTCATCCACGCGCGCATTAAAATCAAGTTTGCGGCGCGTGTATAGGTTTTCATCCGCCGCCGAAATCGCTTGATTCAATTCCAAAACGTTTGTATTGCTTTGGTTGAAGACCTTTGCCAATGCGCTGTTCACACAATCCGCATTGCATCCAGCCAGCGCGGCAGGGCGCGCGCGCAGCGTCTCTTCAATTTGTTCGCGCATTTGCCAGCGGGCGGAATAAGCGGGAATATAGGCTTCCGCAAATTTTTCCAGCGGACTCATGGGATTGATGAAAGCGCGTTCAATCAGCACAACATCATCCTTGTTTGCGTATTCATCAATTTGCTCAAAATACTGTCCCAGCACGCGGTATTCCGGCATGGTGAGCGTGGTATCGCGGAAAAACACAATCAATGTTTGCGGCGGGCGGGCGCTTTGCATAATATTGTTCTTAATAATCAAATACCACAACGTGGAAGCCGACCCCGGCAGGTCTATGGAATAAACGGACTTGCCTGTTAACGCTGCAAATTGTTTCGGGTCCACCCCCATCGTCAACGTTGAATCGCCAATCAAAACAATCTCAGGCGCGGTTTCATCTATGGCTTTGGTATGATTCTGGCGGATGACGTTATCGAACTGCGGACCCAGCGGAAACGGGTATGGCAAATCATACCGCTTGAGCGCATACTCATTCAACGCGGCAAATGACAGCAGTAAAATTAACGCATATTGTTTGAGGGTTCGCATGGATGTTAAAATTCCGCCGCGATTGTAGCACATTTACCCGGTCACATTTTTGGAGGCTTTCTTGAACAACACCCTTGCGCTTGTCATTACGTTTGCGGTTTCGCTTTTCTTTTTACGCTCAATGGATTTTCTTGCCCATCGCGGCTGGATGGACGGCAAACTCAGCCGCAAGTTAATTCATATTGGAACAGGTCCGCTGTTTGTTTTGTGCTGGTTTATGTTTGATGACGCTCCCGCCGCGCGTTGGATGGCTGCCCTCGTGCCTTTTGCTGTGACCCTGCAATTTGCGCTCATCGGGCTGGGCGTGTTGAAAGACGAAGCCGCCGTGCAAGCCATGTCGCGCACGGGCGACCGCCGCGAAATTTTGCGCGGACCGTTGTATTACGGCGTGATGTTTGTTTTACTCACCATCATCTTTTGGCGGGATTCTCCTGTGGGCATTGTGGCATTAATGATGATGTGCGGCGGCGACGGCATTGCCGATATTTTCGGGCGGCGGATTCAATCTCCCAAATTGCCGTGGAGCAGGGAAAAATCGGTGGCGGGTCTGGTCAGCGTATTTTTTGGCGGGTGGCTCATGTCCGCGCTGATTTTGTATGTGTATGTTGCTTTCGGGGTGTTTGCCGCGCCCTTTTCCGCCTACCTGCTTCCGCTGACATGGGTTGCGCTTGCAGGCACGGCGGTTGAATCTTTGCGCTATAAAGATATTGACAACGTCACCATGACAATTGCTGCCGCGCTTGTGGGATGGCAGGTATTTTAGCGCGCCGCGCCAATTTTCAGTTTCAACTCTCCGGCAAGAATATCTGTAAATGCCGCGCGTCCTTCTTCTGTCAAGTGAACCAAATCAAAAAAGTAGGAATTTAAGATGCGCTCATCGTGCGCCAAGTCAATATAATGAACATTCTCGTAGTTTGATAAATAGATTTCAAGGTCGCGGAAATATGCTTTGATTTTTGGCGTTTCATTTGCCGCCTCCGGGTAGGCGGTGTTTTTCATGCGCACAAAAATTAATTCAATGCCGTTTGCCTGCGCCAGTTTAATCATAATCGGCAGGAAGGAGGAATCCACCCGCCGCTTAAAATTTAGATGATAGGGCGTGTATAACGCGCCAAAGTAATTTACGCCCTGATTGACCGAAAGCGCGTCCAACGCTTTTACGCCGAAGGCAATATCCAAAATTTGGTTCAGGCATTCCTTGTCGCAATTCATATATCTTGCGGGGAGGGAATATCGCAGCGCGGCGTCCAAATCCTCGCGGATGAGCCAGCGCGCGCTGTAAAGCGGCAGGTACACTTCCGCCGCTTTTTCGAGCGGGGTCAGCGGGTCAATAAATGCCACCTGCCGCACCACCGGTTCGTTCCCTTTTGCAAACTCCTCCAAATTGCCGCGATAGTAGCCCGAAATGCGAAAGTCCGGCGCCGTGAGGGTGGTGTTTCCAAACAGGATGAGCGCATATTTGGGCTTGGCATTTGCATTGACAATGCTGTTTTTAAGAATCAGATACCATGTTGCCGAGCCGGAACCCGGTATTGCAATTTTATGCACGCCCATTCCCAAAGATTCAGCGAGCGCGTTTT
>DAOTZP010000393.1:0-1923 GCA_034434265.1 Anaerolineales bacterium
GTGTCAATTTCATCATTGACATAATCCACCACCACAAATTCATCCGTCAGGGCGATTTCTGTGCTGAACCAATCCAGCTTGCAGATGGAAGCAATACGCAGCGTGACTTCCCGCAAAGCGCTGAGCTCGTGGCGGGCAATATCCTCCTCCCCCAGCATCTGATAGATGTGCGTGGTGGTATTCCAAAAACAGGGAAAGGTCCGCCCGTTGGCATAAAAAACGCGGAACCACGCGGGCTTGCCGTCTATTACACGCGGCGTGATGTGCGCCTGAATCAAATATTTCTGTTCGGGGAACTGCATCCGCGCTTGCAGGATTTCATCCATTGTATTTGCGCCCAAAATAACGCCTTCGCCGCCGCCTTCATTGGATGGTTTGATGACAAAATTTTCGCCCAGCGGCGCAAGGTCAACGGGCGGGATGACGGGCTGCTCCAAAAACGGGGGAAGCAAAATTGTATAAGGGGTGTGTATTCCCGCGCTGATGAGTTCAAGATGCATGGTGGCTTTATCTTCGGACCATGCGGAAAGTTCGGCGGGATTGATGCGGCGCGCGCCAAATTCTTTTGCCCAGCGCGGAATCGGGTCAAAAGTCGGCTCGCCTTGACCACGGTGAAGCAGCGTCTTGAACGTTGTCACGCCTTTATACAGCGCGGTGATGGATTCGAGCAAATTATCCGGGCGGATTTGCCAAAGGGATACGCCTTGCTCAATACAGGCGCGTTCAATCATTCCGACAAATGTGTCGTCATATTCCCAATACCAGGGGAGACAAAGGTCATAGCGCATGGGGGGATTATACAAGGTTTAAGATTGAAAGTTTGCAGGTTTGAAGGTTTGCGGGTTGGGATGTTGCTGGTAAAATGCAATTCAATTCAAGAAAGGATTTTTCAAATGACAAAAGATACAGTGCAAGATGGTTTGGTGGTTTCAATGGAATACACCCTGACGGTGGACGGTGAAGTGTTGGATTCTTCCAAAGACGCGGGGCCTTTGCAATTCCTTGCGGGATTTGACAATATTATCCCCGGTTTGGAGAAAGAAATGCTCGGCATGAAAATCGGTCAGAGCAAAACGGTAGTCGTTGCGCCAAAAGACGGCTACGGCGAATATGATGACGAAGCGTTTATGGAAGTGCCGCGCAGCGAATTTCCCAATGACATGGAATTGGAAGAAGGCATGGAATTGCATGTCACTGACGAAGATGGGAATCATCAGATGGCATACATTGCAAGCTTTGACGACAAGTCGGTGCAGTTGGATTTCAATCATCCGCTGGCGGGCGCGGAACTGCACTTTGACGTAAAGGTGGTTGGTCTGCGCGAACCAACCGCCGATGAATTGGAACACGGTCACGTCCACGAAGAGGGACATCACCACTAAACAAATGACTCACCCCGAAATGAAGGTTTCGCGGGTGAGTTTGTTTTTAACGCGGAGAAACGGGGAGAATGATGTTTTTATTGCCCGCAGGTGAATCTTGCCAGCGCGTCGTTAAACAAGGCGGCGGGTTGGTCGGCTTGCTGGGTGTAGGCTTTCCATGCAAAGACTCGGTCGCCGCATGTCCATGCGGCTGCCCCTCCATACGGAAGGATGGTGGCGTTGGATTTGAGCGGGGTGTAAACCACGTTCATGCCGCGAATGAGTTTGACTTCTTTTGCGCCGCTGGGAACATCCGCTTCGGCGATGAGAATGAGGTCAAGTAAAAATTGCGGGTCGGCTGTGCCGGGAGCGCGCTGCCAAATGACCTGAATGTAGTTGCTGTTGTTCACGGCAACCAAGATTCCCAAATCCGTGTTGCTTGGGGTCAGCGGGTTGGATTGCGCGCTTCTATCGAAAAATGCCATGTCTTTGGGATGCCCGATGCAGAATTGATATTCACAAAAGAATCCGGCAAGGTCAAATGGCGTGGGCGTCGGGTAGG
>DAOTZP010000394.1:0-10279 GCA_034434265.1 Anaerolineales bacterium
CATATATGGGCGTATTTTCGATTTTTAACACAAATTCGGGATATGTTCTTAAAAAATTAATTTGCCAAACCTCCTTTTCAGATTGCAAACGAAGCCCAAATTTCTGTGATTCGTTTTTGAGCCATGTCCAAACTTCACTCAAAACTCCCATTGCGGTCTGACCAATGACCGAAAAGTCGTCATTTTGCGCGGGCGCAATGATGCGCGAATCGCGCCTTCAATCAGCGCTGCGGCGGCTTGACCATGCGCGGGACCCAGACAAGAATGGTCGTTCCTTCGCCCGGCGCGGAGGAAATATCACATTCGCCGCCGACGGAACGGGCGCGGGTTTGCATATTTGCCAGCCCATGTCCGATGGATGTTTTCATGTTTTCCATGTCAAAGCCTTTGCCATCGTCGTGAATTTCAAGCAGCGCGCGGTCGGGCGTTGTCCAAATGGCGACTTGCACATTTTTTGCTTTGGCATGTTTTGCCGCGTTGGCAAGCGCTTCCTGACAAATATGAAACAAGACCAGCGCGTGCGTATGCGGAAGTTCTTTCAAGTCTGTATCCGGCTCGGTGAATTTCACTTCGGAAAATGTATTGGCGCGGTATTCCGCAATCAGCCGTTTAATGCCGCCCACCAAACCTTCCGTTCCCATCTGGCGCGGACGCAGGTCAAGGATGTAGGAACGAATATCACGAATGGATTGATTCAAACCGTCAATCGCATGTTGAATGCGTTCCTTTGCCGCTTTGGGGTCTTCTTCCAACAAATGCTGGGCGCCTTCCAGCGCAAGCCCCACACCGTAGATGGATTGAATAATGCCGTCATGCAAGTCCATGCCAATGCGTTCACGTTCCTCCAACACGGCGAGGCGGCGCGCATTTGCGTGCAGGCGCGCGTTTTCAATGGACAAGCCCGCCCACGCGCCCACAGCCTTCAACAACTGCACGCTGCGCTCGTCGAATGGTTCGGTGGCGCGGGTGGCAACGCTCATCACGCCCATTAAGTTTTCCCCTGAAACCAAAGGCACGCAGGCAACTTGCTGAAAGCCCGCTTGCACCACGGCGTTGCGTAAAAAGTTGGTATCGTTTGCCAGATGCGTCCCCACCATCGGCTCGCGGGTTTTTGCCACAATGCCCGGGTAGCCTTCGCCCACATGAAAAATGTTTTGAGTCCAAAACGCTTCGGCGGCTTGTCCGCGATGCAGCACCATGCGCAGGGTTTGTTTATCCTCTTCCAGCAAAAAGATTTCGCCCGCTTCGACCTTCATGTAATTGACCACCAGCCCGAGGGTTTTGTTAAGAATCTCATTCAGTTCAAGGCTGGAGGTGAGCGCGGAGGCAATGCCGTTGAGAAATGCCATATCCACATTGCGGCGGGTCAGGGCAACATCCCGCTCGCGCATTTTTTCGTAGAGTTTTGCGTTTTGAATGGCGGTGGCGGCATACGCGGCAAGCATTTGAATAATCATCTCGTCATCGGCGGTGAATTCAGTTGCGCCTTTTTTCTCGGTGAGGTAAATCTGCCCAAGCTGCTTGTCGCCCGCGCGAATCGGCACGCCCAGAAAAGACTCCATGCGCGGATGATGCGGGGGAAACCCAACAGACAAGGGATGCGATTGAATCGAATATGTGCGGATGGGATGCTGCGCGTCCATCAACGCGCCAATCAACCCGCGCCCAACAGGCGGATGAGCAATTCGCTTTATTTCCGCTTCCGTCATGCCAACAGAGATAAATTGTTTCAATTTGCCGTTATCATCCAAAACCCCCAAAGCGCCATAACGCGCGCCGACCTGCTCGCAGGCAGTGGAGGCGATGCGCTCCAACAATGTTTCAAGCGAAATATCTTTTACCAATTCAAGGCTGGCGCGATGCAGGGCAAACAGTCTTTCCTGTAATTGCTCACGAGTAAGTAACATGGGCGATATTATAATCAAATTCAACGTCAAGATTATTTGATGGTTTGATAGAATCTGCAAGCCAGCCAAAACTAGAATGGAAACCTTATGACAAACTCCCGCATTTCTGGATTTTACAACCTGACCCTCGAAGAACGCCGCGCAAAAATTACAGACGCGACGCAGCCCTCACCCGCCGACCTTTCCCCGTTTATTGCAGGCGGACTCTCCGCCGAATCCGCCGACCACATGATTGAAAACGTGGTGGGCATGTACGCGCTGCCAATGGGCATTGGCTTGAATTTTATGGTCAATGGGCGCGACGTGCTTGTGCCAATGGTGGTGGAAGAACCGTCCGTTGTAGCGGGCGCGTCCTTTATGGCAAAGCTGGCGCGCGCAGGCGGAGGCTTTTTTGCCACCACCACCGAACCGTTGATGATTGGTCAAATGCAGTTGATTAACGTCACAAACATTCACGAAGCAAAGTTCAAAATCCACGAACACAAAGCGGAGCTGCTCGCCGCCGCCGACGCAATTGACCCCATCCTCAAAAAATTTGGCGGCGGCGCAAGAGATTTGGAAGTAAGGGTGATGGAAGACTCCCCCATTGGCGCGTTCATTGTTATTCATCTCATTTATGATGTGCGCGATGCAATGGGCGCAAACGCGGTCAACACCGCGTGCGAAAAACTCGCCCCGCAAATCGAATCCATTACGGGCGGCAAAGTCCACCTGCGGATTTTATCCAACCTTGCCGACCGAAGAATCGCGCGCGCGCGCTGCACCGTCCCCGTAAGCGAATTGACCGTCGGGTTTGAATCGTTCAAAGGCGAAACCGTCCGCGATGGCATCATTGCCGCGTGGGCGTTTGCCGCATCGGACCCGTATCGCGCCGCGACACACAACAAAGGAATCATGAACGGCGTGGACGCGGTGGTGGTTGCCACAGGCAACGACTGGCGCGCCATTGAAGCGGGCGCGCACGCATACGCGGCGCGTTCCGGGAAATATACATCGCTTTCCACTTGGGGAAAAGACAAAGATGGAAATTTGGTGGGAACATTGGAAATGCCAATGGCAGTGGGAATCGTCGGCGGCGCAACCAAAGTTCACCCCGCCGCGCAAGCCGCCGTAAAAATGATGGGCGTAAAAACCGCCAGCGAACTCGCCGAAATTATCGTCTCGGTGGGGTTGGCGCAAAACATGGCGGCGCTGCGCGCGCTTGCCACCGAAGGAATTCAACGCGGACACATGAGCCTGCACGCGCGGCAGGTGGCAATTGCCGCAGGCGCAAGCGGCGAGCTGATTGAAAAAGTCGCCGCGCAAATGGTCGCCGAAAAAGTTGTGCGCATTGACAGAGCCGAAGAAATCTTAAAAGGAATGCAGGCATGAACATACAAGCGTTGATTGAATTTACGCAAAAAATCGTCCGCCAGCAAAGTCTTTCGGGCGAAGAAGGCGCGGTCAGCCAAATCATTGCCGAAGAAATGCGCGCGCTGCAGTTTGACCGCGTATGGGTGGATAAAAACGGCTCGGTGATTGGCGAAATCAAAGGCGCGGGCGAAGGCAAAAAAATCCTGTTCGACGCGCACACCGACACCGTAGACATCGCGCCCGGCTCCACATGGACGCGCAAGCCATTCGGCGCGGAAATTGAAAACGGCTTTTTATACGGGCGCGGCGCGGCGGATATGAAAGGCGCGCTCGCCGCAATGATTCACGCCGCCGCCAGCGTGGATAAAACAAAACTCAAAGGCAGCGTATATGTCTCCGCGACCGTTTTGGAGGAAGTGTACGAAGGCGGCGCGCTCAAAACCGTGATGGATGAAATCAAACCGCATTTTGTCGTCATCGGCGAATCTACTCAACTGAACCTTGCGCGCGGCGGGCGCGGACGCGCCGAGATTCACCTCGAAACCATCGGCAGCCCCGCGCATTCCTCCTCGCCTCAACTTGGAATCAACGCCGCGCACCTGATGATTAAAGTCATCAACGAAGTGGAAAAAATTCCCCTCGGCGAACATCCGCTTTTCGGTCCTGCCATTTTTGCGCTGACGGATATTATCTCCGAGCCGTATCCGGGTTATTCGGTCATCCCCTCGCGCTGCAAAGCCACATACGACCGCCGCCTGCTGCCCGGCGAAACGCCCGAAAACGTATTAAGCGCAATCACATCCATCCCCGCGTTGAAAGAAATCAACTTCACGGCAAAAATTGCCAAAAGCGAACACCGCGCATACACCGGCGAAATATTGACCGCCGAAAAATTCTTCCCCGCATGGGAATTGGATGAAGAACACGCGTTTGTTCAATCCGCTTTGAAGGGCTTGCGCGCGGCGGGGCTTGACCCCAAACCCTCCGCCTACCGCTTTTGCACCAACGCCGCATACAGCATGGGACAGGCAAACATCCCAACGATTGGATTCGGTCCGGGCAGCGAAGGCGACGCGCATGTGGTGGATGAAAAACTCAGCCTTGATGAATTAATCCAAACCGCGCAAGGGTACGCGGGCATTATTCAATCGGTATTGGAATAAGATAGTTTTTGCAAGCCAACAGCGGCTAAAATGCTCCTCATCAAATTCATGTACTTCGTGGATAAAATATGACCCTTCCCCAACCCTCCCCAACCTTGCTCAAACCCGCCAAACCCGTTGGCATTATTGGCTATGGCGCGTATGTTCCCCGCTTTCGCCTGCCCGCGAAGGAAGTCGCCCGCGTGTGGACAGGCAAAAGCAGCGGGCTTCCCATCAAAGAAAAAGCCGTGCCGGGGCTTGATGAAGACGTAATCACCATGTCCATCGAAGCGGCGCGCAATGCCATAAAACGCGCGCAAATTGACCCGACAGAACTACGCGCGGTGTGGGTCGGCTCGGAATCGCACCCATACGCGGTGAAGCCGACTTCCACCCTCGTTGCGGAAGCCATCGGCGCAGTTCCCAACACGCAAGCCGCAGACTGGGAATTTGCGTGCAAGGCTGGCACGGAAGCATTAGTCGCCGCAATGGGACTGGTTGGCTCCGGCATGGGGCGTTACGCAATGGCAATCGGCATGGATACCGCGCAAGGCAAACCCGGCGACGCGCTGGAATACACCGCAGGCGCGGGCGGCGGCGCGTACATTCTCGGACCTGCGGAAGAATCGCTTGCCGTTATCAACGCTTCGTATTCCTACGTCACAGATACGCCCGACTTTTGGCGGCGCGAATATCAAAAATACCCCGAACATGGAATGCGCTTTACGGGCGAACCCGCCTACTTCAAACACATCACCGAAGCCGCCACGCATCTCATGGAAGCCAGCGGTACAACCGCCAAAGATTACAAGTGGGCGGTCTTTCACCAGCCCAATACAAAATTCCCGCAGCGCGTTGCAAGCCAGCTTGGGTTTTCAATGGAACAAATTGAGCCCGGTCTGCTTGTGCCGGTCATCGGCAACACGTACGCGGGCGCGGCAATGATTGGACTAACCGCCACGCTCGACATTGCCCAACCCGGCGATAGAATCCTCGTCGTCTCTTTCGGAAGCGGAGCGGGCTCGGACGCATTCGACATTACCGTCACCGAAAAAGTAACCGCGCGTCAAAACCTTGCCACAAAAACACGCGAATACATTGCGCGAAGAACGGAAATTGATTATGCCACCTACGTCCGTTATCGCGGCAAATTGGCGATGAAGTAAACAACCCAAGTTGCTGCCCTTGCTTAATTTTTTACCGCAGAGGCGCGGAGGACACGGAAAAATTCATTAAAAACTCTGCGCCCTCTGCACATCGGCGGTTCAAAACAGGCAACATCCTTCTTCCCTTTTGAAGGCGGCAACTTGCGTTAATAATAGAGAATAGATGAGTAGAGAGTAGATGAGCAGAGATATGACAGAAGTCGTTATTGCGGGCATTGGACAAACAGAAGTTGGAGAACATTGGGATATTGGCATCCGCGACCTTGCCTTTGCCGCCATTCAAGACGCGCTTAAAGACGCGGGCGGACTCAACCCTCAGGCTTTATACGTCGGCAACATGCTTGCGCCCAACCTCTCGCGGCAGGCGCACCTCGGCGCATTAATTGCCGATTTTGCGGGACTCAACGGCATCGAAGCCGTCACAGTGGAAGCGGCAGGCGCATCAGGCGGAGCGGCGCTGCGTCAGGGCTATCTCGCCGTCAAAAGCGGATTGGTGGATACCGCGCTTGTGGTCGGCGTGGAAAAATTCACCGATAAAGTCGGCGCGGGCGTGGAAGAAGCCATAAACACCACAGCGGATGCAGATTATGAATCCGTGCAAGGCATTACGCCCGCCGGGCAAGCCGCATTGCTAATGAAGCGTTACATGCATGAAAATAATGTTCCCGAAGACGGGTTTGCCGGTTTTGCATTAACCGCGCACGCCAACGGCGCGCGCAACAAAAACGCCATGTTCCGCAAAGCAATCAAACCCGAAACATACGCCAAAGCGGAAGTTGTCAGCGAGCCGTTGAATATGTTTGACGCTGCGCCAAATGCAGACGGCGCAGCCGCGCTCCTTCTCACCCGCAAAGCGCTGCTCGCTGGCGGGTTTCATCATCCCCTCGTAAAAATCGCCGGTTCGGCAGCCTCATCGGACACGCTGGCGCTGCATGACCGCAAAGACCTGCTCTACTTTGACACCGCTCAAATTTCCGCTGGCAAGGCAATGAAGCAAGCAGGCTTAACGCTCGATGCAATTGACTTCTTTGAATATCACGACGCATTCAGCATATACGCCGCGCTGCAACTTGAAGCGGTTGGGTTTGCCGCCAAAGGTCAAGGATGGAAGTTGGCGGCAGACGGCGGGATAAGCCTGAAAGGACAAATCCCCTGCGCAACAATGGGCGGCATGAAAGCGCGCGGATTCCCCGGCGGGGCTGCGGGCGTGTATCAAGCCGTTGAAGCGGCAATGCAACTGCGGGGCGAAGCAGGCGCGAACCAGATAGCGGGGGCAAGGTTCGGGCTGATTCAATCGCTTGGCGGGCCGGCATCCACCGCGGTGAGTCACATCCTGCAGCGAATGGAATAACAGCAAAATCCCCTCAATCAATGGGGGGATTTTTTGCCGCTTCGATAAATTTGTTCAAGGTTTGAATGGGAAGAAAGAGAAAGGTCAAAAGAACCGCCATTCCCGCGAGCATGTAATGCCAGTGCGCGATGCCAATGGTGACAGGCACAAACATGCGGCTGATTGCAATGAACGTCAAAGGCATCCAGCGAAACCATTGTTTTTGATACAGGGCAAAAAAAGCTATGACCAAAGACGCCAAGACCAACGGGCGGTAAAACGCCGCATAAAAAAACGGCAGATGTTCATTAATGCGTTGTTGCAGGGGAATAAAATATGGAAACAAAGACTGCTCATCGGAAAAAAACTGCGAACCGGGGTAAGGCTCCGCACCGACAATGCGCGCGCCTTGATACATTGGCGTAAATGTCACTTCCATCAAAGCGGATTGTGGAGGGGTAAGCGCATTTTTGAGTTTAATCCGATACAGGGTGAAAGCGGCTTGGGGGTTGGCAAGAATAGAATCACGCGCTGTTTGCGCGAGAATCTGGATGGCTTGGTTTTCGCTATACCCGTAGGCAAGCAAAGCGGGGTAAATTTCCCAGCCGGTTGGAATCAGCGTTTCACCCAGCGGCTTGTTGTAAGCGTTTAAGGCTTGCTGTATTTTTTGAAACGCGGGGGAAGTTTGGTCTGTTATCGGAATGCTGCTTGCCTCGCCAAAGTATATCCACCCGTCGTACAACACTTCTCCGGCGTAGTTGCTCAGCCCAAAAAATCCATGCGCGCGGTAATTATGAAATGACCAATAGAGCAAAGGCAAGGCGGCAAGCATAACGCCAACGCCAAATATACGCAAATGGTTAAGATAATTTTCCCTTTGGCGGATGATTTTTACAAATAAAAATCCGGCGCCAATGGCAAGCAGCAAAATATTCTCCGGGCGAAGCAATACGGCAAACGCGCCAATCAACATGCTGAAAATCACATGCCGGGGCGAAAGGGTATCACATGCGGTCAGCAAAACAAGGCAATATGCCAGCACAAAAAACACATTGGGAACATCGGACATGACAATATTGGAATATTGATACATTTCGGGAATAAATAGAAGCAGCGCCCCTGAGAAAAATGCAAATATCCGGCGATTGTAAAGCCGCCACGCCAGTCCATACGCCAACGGAACACAGCCAATTGCAAACAAATGCAGGATGAATTTAACTCCCGCGGGGTTATTCCCTGCAAGCCAAAAAGCAGGGAGAAAGAGGAAGGTTATTCCCGGTCCGCGGGCGGCTGGCACGCCATCCAAATTTCCAAATTGCAGCCAATGAAGCGCGCCCGCAAGATAGCTGGGACTGTCGGAGGCGACAATCAGCGGGACGGAAAAAAAATTCAGGGCGTGGAAAATAAATGCCAATGCCAGCAAAATCAAGATGCTGATGATATGCGGGAACGCAAACGCATCTTTCGATTGAATTTCGGAAAACTGTGAGATTTCCTGAATCAACCAGACAATAAGCAAAAAGCCGAATATCAGAACAACATCAGCGATAAAAATGATGCCAAGAATCAAACCAGCGGGAATTCCTGCTTTGTAGTTGATTGGCATTTGAACGACATACAGACTCGGCGCGGCATCATCCAATGCAACGCGCTGTAATTTCCCATTAAGCGTAATCATGGCTTGCGGGCTGCCCGGCAGACGAAGAAACAGCAAGCTGGCGGGTTGACCGATTGGGGCGCGGAAGGAAAATTCGAGTGGAGTCATATCCGCGCCGGAGGCGGTTTTGAACACGCCGCCATCCAGTATCCATCCGCTGGCGCGCGCCCGTTCAAATTTCAACGTCTTGCCTGGGGGAATTTTTATTTCATGCAGTTCGATTGTCCCCTCCCCCTGCGGCGTGATTTGTAATGTATGCCAGATTGTTGGGACGCGGTGAACGTATCCAGCCGCGAGAAGGGAAATTGCCAGCGACGGCGCAAGGAAAAACATCCAACGCATTTTTTGTATTTTGAAAAAAAACGGGGAAATGCGTTTGTAAATGCGCGCAAGCGCGAGAACAAAAATGGGAACGGTTAATAAAAATGAAACAGCCTGCACATACAGTTGCCGTTCCCAAAAGTTCAATGAGTGATGCAAAACGGAAAGAGAAGCGAAAAGCGACGCAAACGCCAGAAGAATGTACTCTTTTTTCAATAAAGGACGCATAAGGCGATTATACCAATATGCCCGCGCCTCAATGGCTACACGACAAATTGTATTCTGATAGACTTTGACAGCTTCGCCCCATACAATATCCTTACTTGAAAGGAGTATAAACATTATGGAAATTCCGCGACACTGGAGATTGAAAAAACAACGCTACGGGCTGGTCGGCGAAGTCTGCCCGCACTGCGAACACAAGATTTTCCCCCCGCGTGATGTATGCCCGAACTGCGGCGACGAAGCCAAAGAAATTTATACATTCAGCGGCAAGGGCGAAGTATATTCGTACACCACAATTTACGAAGCGCCCGCCGGATATGAAGCGAATGTTCCATACACAGTGGCAATTGTGAAATTGGAGGAAGGTCCCATGCTCACGGCGCAATTGACCGATGTGGACAATGACAAGGTGGAAATCGGCATGCCTGTGGAAATGGTCACACGGAAAATGAGAAATGATGGTGATGAACGCGGGTTGATTGTGTATGGGTATAAATTCAGGCCGCAAAATTTTGTACCAGACAAATAAAAAAATCAAAGCGAGAAAACATTCCCGTAAACAATCAATCCATCTTCACAGGAGATTGAGCGTCTAAAAAAACAAGCTGGATAATCAGCTATTGATTTCGGCGTTTCAATATTGCCCAACATTATTGCTACATTGACTCGCCATACACGCGCCCATATAATCCACCCATGACCATTCGCATTTTATTGGTAGATGATCACAGCGTAGTCCGCCAGGGATTGCGGATGTTTTTGTCGCTCGATCCAGAACTGGAAGTCGTGGGCGAAGCCTCGAACGGGGCGGAGGGCATCGAACAAGTCCGCAAACTCAAGCCAGACATTGTTTTAATGGACCTTGTCATGCCCGTCATGGATGGGATTACAGCAATTCAAAAATTGCGGGCAGAATTTCCTGATGTAGAAGTCATCGCGTTGACCAGTGTGCTGGAGGACGAAAAAGTAATCGGAGCGGTGCGCGCGGGAGCAATCGGTTATCTGCTCAAGGACACGCAAGCCGACGAGTTATGCAAAGCCATCAAAGCCGCCGCGCAAGGACAAGTGCAACTCTCGCCGCAAGCCGCGGCGCGCTTGGTGCGCGAAATCAAAGCCCCCGACAGCCCCGAAAAATTGACCGAGCGCGAGACCGAGGTATTGCGCCTGTTGGCATTGGG
>DAOTZP010000395.1:0-1909 GCA_034434265.1 Anaerolineales bacterium
GGCGCAGAGTTTTTAATGAATTTCTCCGTGTCCTTCGCGCCTCTGCGGTAAAAATTAAGCGAGGGGGACAACTTGGGTTATTTAAGAAACTCCAACAACGCGGCGTTGAATTCCTGCGGTTTTTCGTAATGCGGAATATGTCCGCAATTTTCAAAGGTGATTAATTTTGCGTGGGGCATGGCTTTCTGCAAAATCGCGCTATGTTCGTATGGGACGGTTTGGTCCTGTCTGCCCCAAAAAAGCATGGTTGGTTTTTGAAGCTGCCCCACGCGCTGATAGGTTTCGTAAAAAGAATTTAACATTCCGCTGCGGATGGTGGAGAGGATGGCGCGCTTGAATCCCTTGTATTGCATTTGAATTTTATACCGCGCTTGAAAATGCTCCACGAGACTTTTATCAAATAAATCGCCCGCGATTCCTTTTACCATGTTGCCGCTGCCGAGCAGACCAAATGCCATCTCCCCCAGCAGGGGAATTTGCGCGGCTTTGATAGTAAATGGCAATTCGATTTTCTCCGCGCCTGCGGGGTCTATCAACGCCCAGCGGGTGACATATTGCGGATGCGAGGCAATAAACGAAGCGGTGATAACTCCGCCCATTGAAAGACCAATCAGATGCGTTTGCGAAATGTTAAGCGCGTCGAGTAATTCTTTCAACTGGCGCGTGAAAAGGTGAATGTCGTATTTGACGCGCGGGCGGTCTGAAAATCCGCGCCCGAAGAGGTCGTAACGCAGCGCGCGGAATCCGTTTTGAGTGAGGAAGCGAAAGGTCGGGTCGAAGATAAAGCTGGGGACGGAAAATCCATGCACGAGGGTGACGAGGGGCGCGTTCTCATCGCCAGTCAGTTCGTAGTAAGTCTCGCCATCCGAAAGAGTCGCGTACATCCCGCCGAGTTGCTTGCGGGTGATTTCGTTTAGTTCTTTTGTTTCACCAAGATAGGGGAAGGTCATAATGTGCCAAGACCTGAAAGGTTTTAAGAAACCTTTCAGGTCTTTATTATTTAATCTTTCCCAACGCCCTTAACACTCTTTCAGGCGTAAAGGGAAATTCGTGAATCCAAACGCCGGTGGCGTCGTGAATGGCGGCAGCGATGGCGGGCGCAACAGAAAGGAAAGGCAGTTCGCCCAATCCGCGCGCGCCCCAGGGACCATTGGGGTCTGGCGCTTCCACCAAAACGGATTCCACTTTTTCGGGAATGTCCCAAATGGTGGGGATGAGGTAGGTGCTGAGTTGGTCTGTCATCACCCTGCCGTTTTGGGTTTTATATTCTTCAAGCAGCGCGTACCCATGCGCCTGCACTACGCCGCCTTCAATTTGACCTACGACAAGGTCGGGGTTGATGGCTTTGCCAACATCATCCGCGCACACAATTCGCAGCACGCGGACGTGACCAGTTTCGGTATCCACTTCCACTTCGGCGGCGTGCGCCACATACGCATACGCAAAGTTAGGCGTGGAGTATCCCGTTTCGTGGTCCATGTGCGTGGTGCGCGGCGCAAGATATTTATATTCCGCAATCGCGGGGCGTTCTTCCGCGCGCCACTTTTGCAGGGCAAGTTCCGCCGCGCCTTTGATGGCGTTGCCCGCCATGAAGGTCATGCGCGAAGCGGAGACCGAGCCGGAGTTTCCCTGCGTGGCGGAATCTGATGTGCGGAGTTGAACTTTATCCGTTGAAATGCCGAGTGCGTGCGCCGCCATTTGAACCATCACCGTATGCGCGCCTTGGCCGACTTCCGCGCCCGCGTGATGAACAACAACATGGTCAATGTTTCCGTTGCCGTGAATTTCAACCTTTGCCCAGCAGTTTTCCTGATAGCCAAACGAAAAGCCCACGTTTTTGAATCCGGCGGCGAATCCTTTTCCGCGTACCAGATGCGGGGCTTTGCTCTTTTTTATTTTTTTCTTCCAT